>JAIMAT010000050.1 GCA_023511835.1 Bacillota bacterium
GGCGGTCGAGGCGGAGCGCCAGCGCCCCGCCGACGGAGAGGCGGCCGGCCGCCGCCGCCAGCCTCGGTGCGGCCGCCTCGCGCCGCGCGCCGCCGGCCGGCTCGGCCGCCTCTTCCAGGAGCCGCTCCAGCCGCTTCTCGCGGCTCTTCGCCTGGCGCGCCAGCCGGCCCGCCCGGTTGCGCTCGATGAAGGCACGCAGGCGGGCCGTCTCGCGCTCCCGGCGCAGCTCCTCCTCCTCGCGTCGGCGCCGCTCCGCCTCGCGCAGCTCGACGTAGCGCGACCAGCCCCCGGGGTAGCTGCGCACGCGGCCGCCCGCCACCTCCCAGGTGAGCGCGGGCACGCGGTCCAGCAGCTGCCGGTCGTGGGCGACGATCACCAGCGCCGAGGCGACGGCGAGCAGCGCTTCCTCCAGCCAGGCGACCGCCTCCAGGTCCAGGTGGTTGGTCGGCTCGTCCAGGAGGAGCAGGTCGCCCGGGTCGAGCAGCGCCGCCGCCAGCGCGACCCGCACCCGCTCGCCGCCGCTCAGCTGCCGGCCGGGCGCGTGCCAGCGCGCCTCGGGCAGCCCGAGGCCGTGCAGGACGGCCTCGATCCGGTTGCGGTAGGCCCAGCCGCCGCCCTGCCGGAAGCCCTCCTGCAGCGCGCCATAGCGGTCCAGGAGCTCCGGCGGCGCCTCCCCCCGGGCCAGCAGCGCCTCCATCTCGCCGAGCTCGGCCTCCTGGCGGCGCAGCTCGGCGAAGGCGGCCTCGGCGCGCTCCCAGGGCGTGCGCTCGTCGGCGGCGCCGGCGTCCTGCGCGACGTAGCGCAGGCGAAGGCCGGCGCGCCTGCGCACGCGGCCCGCGTCCGGGAGGAGCTCGCCGGCCATGAGGCGGAGAAGGGTGCTCTTGCCCGCGCCGTTCCGGCCGACCACGCCGATGCGCTGGCCCGGCTCCACGGCCAGCGAGACGCCCTCCAACACCGGCTCGCCGCCGGCCCACCAGGCGACCTCCTCCAGCACCAGAAGCGACATCGTGCCCGGCCGTCCACCCCTCCGCGCCCAGGCTCACGAGCGCAGGCGGGCACCCGCCTCCCGCAGCCGTGCCCGGACCGCCTCGTGGACGCGAGCCACCTCCTCGTCGCTCAGCGTCCGGTCGGCCGCCCGGTAGGTGAGCGAGAAGGCGAGGCTCTTTCTCCCTGCGCCGATCTCCTCTCCATGGTACACGTCGAAGAGGACCAGGCGATCGAGCCAGGGGCCGGCCGCCTGGCGGATGATCTCCGCCATCCGCTCCGCCGGCTCCTCCTCCGCCACCACCAGCGACAGGTCGCGTTCCACCCCGGGGTAGCGGGCCAGCGGGGCCGGGCGGCCCGGCGGCTCCGCCAGGCGGAGGACCGCCTCCAGGTCGAGCTCGCCCGCCACCACCCCCTCCGGCAGGTCGAGGCGGGCGGCCGCGGTGGGATGAAGCTCGCCCACCCAGCCGATGGGCTCCCCGGCGGCCAGCACCCGCGCCGCGCGGCCGGGGTGGAGCGCCGCCGGGCCGCCCGGCTCGAAGCGGGCGCCGCGCACCGCCGTCCGCTCCAAGAGCGCCTCCATCAGCCCCTTGGCCGTGTAGAAGTCGGCGGGGCGCCCGCGGTCGGCCCAGCTCCACGCCAGCCGCCCCCGCACCAGGAAGCCGGCCGCCGCCCGCTCCCTCACGCTCCCCTCCTCGTCCAGCGCGAAGCAGCGCCCCAGCTCGAAGAGCGCCCACTCCTCCCGCCCCTGGCGGCGGTTCTCCTCCGCCGCCTCGAGCAGCGAGGGGAGCAGCGAGGGCTCCAGCACGGCCTGCTCGCGGCTGATGGGGTTGGCCAGGCGCGGGCAGCGCCCGACATCGAAGCCGAGCAGCCGCAGCCGCTCCTCGCCCTGCAGGGGGTAGCCGACGCTCTCGCTCAGGCCCGCTCCGGCCAGCGTCTCGCGCACCAGGCGGCGAAGCTCTCCCGGCCGGTCCGGCTCGGGCAGGCCGGCCGGCGCCGCCGGCAGGCGCGCGGGAAGGCGCTCGTAGCCGGCCAGCCGCCCCGCCTCCTCGGCCAGGTCGGCCTCGCCCTCCACGTCGCCCCGCCAGCTGGGCACCGCCACGCGCCAGCCGCCGCCCTCCGCCGCCTCGAAGCGGAAGCCCAGCCGCTCCAGGAGGGCGCGTAGTTCGCCGTCGTCCAGCTCCAGGCCCAGGAGCGAGCGGATCCGCCCGGGGCGCCAGGCCAGCCGGCGTTCCGCGGGCAGCGCGCCCGTCGCCTCGGCGGCCGCCACCAGGCGGCCGCCCGTCCAGGCCGTCATCAGCTCGGCCGCGCGCAGGGCGGCCGAGCGCTGCAGCGCCGGGTCGACGCCCTTCTCGAAGCGCGCGGCCGCCTCGCTGGGCAGCCCCAGGCGGCGGGAGGTCCGCCGGATGGCGCGCGGCTCGAACCAGGCCGACTCGAGCAGGATGCGGCGCGTCCGGGCACCCACCTGGCTCTCCGCGCCGCCCATGACGCCGGCCAGGCCGACGGGCCGCTCCCCGCTGACGATGAGCAGATCCTCCGCGGCCAGCTCCCGCTCCACGCCGTCCAGGGTGAGCAGCCGCTCGCCCGGCCGTGCGCGCCGCACCCCCACCTGCAGGCGGCCGCGGCGGCTCTCCAGCCGGTCGGCGTCGAAGGCGTGAAGCGGCTGCCCCGTCTCCAGCATGACGTAGTTGGTGGCGTCGACGAGCGCGTTGATGGGGCGCAGCCCGGCGGCGCGGAGGCGGCGCTGGACCTCGGGCGGCGAGGGCAGCGGGCGGACGTCCTCCAGGAGCAGCGCCACGTACCGGCCGCAGCCGTCGGGCGCCTCCAGCCGGAGCTCGGGCGCCTCCGGATGGCCGAGGAGCCGCTCCCACTCCACCTCGGGCCGGATCGGCCCGGGAAGCGGCAGGGCGAAGCGGGCGGCCACCTCGCGGGCGACGCCCAGGACGCTCTGGCAGTGGACGGCGTAGTTGGGGGTCAGCTCCAGCTCCAGCACCGCGTCGCCCACCGGCAGGTAACGTTCGGCCGGCTCGCCCGGGCTGCCGGCGGGCAGCTCCAGGATGCCGCTGTGGTCGCCGCCCGGCAGGCCCAGCTCGTCGCCCGAGCAGAGCATGCCCTCGGAGAGGAGGCCGCGGAAGCGGACGGCGGCCAGCGGCTCGCTGCGACCGGGAAGGAGCGTCCCGGGAGGCGCCCAGACCGCCAGCTGGCTGGCGCGCAGGTTGGGGGCGCCGGAGACGACCTGCACCTCGCGTCCCAGGCCGGCGTCCAGGCGGCAGAGGCGGAGCTGGTCGGCGGCGGGGTGCGCCTCCACCGCCAGCACGCGGGCGACGCGGAGGCCCTCCAGGCGGCGGGGCCCCAGCTCCAGGGCGGCCACCTCCAGCCCCTGGAGCGGAAGGAGCCGCGCCAGCTCCTCCGCCCCTACCGGCGGCTCCACGAACTCGCGCAGCCAGAGCCAGTCAACGCGCATGGACGGCCCTCCCCCCCCGGAACGGTTCCAGCCAGCGCAGGTCGTTGCGGTAGAGCAGACGGATGTCGTCGATGCGGTAGAGGAGCATGGCCACGCGCTCGATGCCCAGGCCGAAGGCGAAGCCGCTCACTTCCTCGGGATCGTAGCCGCCGTTCCGCAGCACCACCGGGTGGACCATGCCGGCGCCCAGGATCTCCAGCCAGCCGGAACCGCAGACGCTGCAGCCGGCCCCTCCGCAGAGGGTGCAGCTGACGTCCACCTCCACGCTGGGCTCGGTGAAGGGAAAGTAGCTGGGCCGCAGCCGGATGCGCGTGCCGGCGCCGAAGAGGCCGCGCGCCAGCGCCTCCAGCGTCCCCTTCAGGTCGGCCAGGCTGAGGCCGCGGTCGACGCTCAGCCCCTCCACCTGGTGGAAGACGGGCGAATGGCGGGCGTCGTCGTCCCGCCGGTAGACGCGTCCCGGGGAGATCATGCGCACCGGCAGGCGCGGCGCGTGGGCCCGCATGTAGCGGATCTGCCCGGGCGAGGTGTGGGTGCGCAGCAGGAGGCTGCCCGCCTCCTCCCGCCCGCCGACCAGGTAGAAGGTGTCCTGCATGTCCCGCGCCGGGTGGTCGGGCGGGATGTTGAGCGCGGTAAAGTTGAGCTCGTCGCTCTCCACCTCCGGCCCTTCCCAGATCTCGTAGCCGAGCGCCAGCATGATGGACTCCACCCGCTCCTCGGCCAGGCGCAGGGGGTGAAAGGCCCCCAGCGGCACCGGCGCCCCGGGGAGGGTGACGTCGAGCCGTTCGCGGGCCAGGCGCTCCTCCAGCTCCGCCTCCGCCAAGCGGGCGGCGCGCTCCGCCAGCGCGCTCTCGATGCGCGCCTTGGCGCGATTGAGGCGCTCGCCCCAGGCGCGCCGCTCGCCCTCGGGCAGCGCCGGCAGGCGGCGGAAGGCCTGGGTGAGACGGCCCTTCCGGCCCAGCCAGGCGACGCGCAGCGACTCCAGCTCCTCCGGCGAGGCGGCCCGCGCCACCGCCTCCAGCGCCTCGCCGGCCATCGCCTCGGGTTCCGCTTCCTTCCGCTCCTCCATCCCCCCACCCCCGTCTGCGAAGTCTTTCCGCCCCCCGGCCGCCCGTCGCCGAGCGGCCCGGAAGGCACAAAAAAGCCGCCCCACCAGGGGCGGGAAGAGAGACCGCGGTACCACCCTGCTTCCTCCGCGGCTCCGGTTCCGTCCGTCCCCGGACGGGACCGGGCCTCGCGGGGCTCCTCGCGCGCTAACGGGCGCACCCGGGTCCGCCTGGCGTGGCCGCGGAAGGGAGGCTGGAACGGCCTGCCCCCACCCGCCACCTCGGCGGACCGGCTCGGGGGCGAACTTCGCGTCGGCGCGCCGCAGCCGGCTTCCAGTCGTGGCCGGCCTCCCTGGCGCGGCGGGGCCGCGCTACTCTCCCCCTCATGGCCGGGGAGACGCCGGCGGGCTACCCGTTCCCGCCGAGCAGGCTCCGGTAGAGCAGATAGGCCAGGATCGAACCGGTACGCTCGAAGATCGCCCAGAAGAAGTCGGCCGCCTGCACGGTGGGACTGCCCCCTTCCGGGATCAACCGCTTCTGCGCCTCCGCGCCCGCCGGCCGGAGACCCGCGGGTACGTGCGCATTATAGCATCGCTTTTTGCATGCCGGCAGCCCTCTGGCGCGCCGCTTCGTAAAGAATGATGGCACCGGCGACGGCCGCGTTCAACGACTCGCCCGCCGCCATGGGGATGGTGACCGCCTCCGCCCGCCGGCGGAGGGCGGCCGAGACCCCTTCCGCCTCGTTGCCCACCGCCACCGCCACCCGCCCCTCCAGCCGGCTCGACCAGAGCGGACGGCCGCCCCGCGGCATGGCCGCCAGGAGACGCCAGCCGCCCGCCTCCAGCAGCTCCCGGAGCTCCTCCTCCGCCACGTCCCAGCGCAAGGGAAGGCGGAGGACGGCGCCCATGGAGCCCCGCACCGCCTTGGGGCTCCAGGCGTCGGCTGTCCCGCGCAGCAGGACGGCGGCGGTACAGCCCATGGCCTCTGCCACGCGCAGCAGGGTACCCAGGTTGCCCGGATCCCGGAGGCGGTCGACCACCAGCAGCGGGCCGCCCTCCTCCCGCGGGCGGCCGTCCCAGGGCGCCGGCATGCGCACCGCCAGCGCCACACCCTCGGGGCTCTCCAGCTCGCTCAGCTGCAGGTAGAGCGGGCGCCGGACCTCCAGCAGCCGGCCGGCAGGAAGGCCCGCGGCCAAGCCGCGGGCCTCCTCCCCCAGCATCTCCGGCGCCAGGACGGCCGCCTCCACCTCCAGTCCCGCCGCCAGCACCTCCCGCGCCAGCCGTACCCCTTCCACGAGAAAGAGCCGCTCCCGGTGGCGCAGCCGCCGGTCCCGGGCGAGGCGGCGCAGGTGGCGGAGCCGCGGGTTGGCCGCGCTCTCGATCCGCACGCGGATCAGAGCGCCGCCCGCGCCCGCTCCACCAGGCGGTCGAAGCCGGCCCGGTCGCGGACCGCCATCTCCGCCAGCATCTTCCGGTTGATGGCCACGCCGGCCCGCTTCAGGCCGGCGATGAGCCGGCTGTACGTGAGGCCCTGCTGCCGCGCGGCGGCGTTGATGCGGGCGATCCAGAGCCGCCGGAACTGGCGCTTGCGCAGCCTGCGGTGCCGGTAGGCGTGCGCCAGCGCGTGCATCACCGTCTCGTTGGCAGGGCGGAAGAGAGCGTGGCGGCCGCCGAAGTAGCCCTTGGCCAGCTTGAGGATCTTCTTGTGACGGCGGCGGCTCCTGGGCCCGCCCTTGACACGCGTCATCCCGAGCCCTCCTCCGGATCAGACGCCCGGCAGCAGCCGGCGCAGCCGCCGCTCGTCGGCGCGGCTGACCAGCGCCGGCTTCTCCAGGCGCCGAAGCTGCTTCTTGGTCTTGGTGCGTGCGTTGTGGTGGTCGTAGGCACGCTGCCGCCGCAGGTGCCCCTTGGCGGTCACCTTGAACCGCTTGGCAGCCCCGCGGTGCGTCTTCATCTTGGGCATCCCGGACGAACCCTCCCCCTCCGGCCCGGCCGCCGGAGACTACTCGGCGCCGGCGCGGGCGGTCTCGCCGCCCCCGCCCGGCCTGGACTCCTCCTCGGCGCGCTGCGCGCCGCCGGTCCGCTGCTTGACCGCGCTGGGCTTGGGGCTGAGGAACATCACCATGTTGCGGCCCTCGACCCGGGGCTCTTGCTCGACGACGGCCAGGTCCTGCACCCGTCCCTGCAGCTGCCGCAGCAGCTGGAGGCCCAGCGAGGAGTGGACGATCTCGCGGCCTCGGAACATGATGGTGCACTTCACCTTGTTGCCTTCGCGAAGGAAGCGTTCCGCGTTGCGCACCTTGACCTCGAAGTCGTGGTCGTCGATGTTCGGTCGCAGCTTCACTTCCTTGATGTCGACGAGCCGTTGGTGGCGCCGCGCCTCCCGCTCCTGCTTGGCCTGCTCGTACTTGTAGCGGCCGTAGTCCATCAGGCGGCAGACCGGCGGCGTCGCGTTGGGCGCCACCTCGACCAGGTCCAGACCCCGTTCGGCCGCGACGCGGAGCGCCTCCCGGGTCAGAAAGACCCCCAGCTGCGTGCCGTCCTCGTCGATGACGCGCACCTCGCGGGCCCGGATCGCCTGGTTGACCCGCAACTCCCTGGCGATGCTCCATCACCCCCGTACGATGCAGATCGGCGGTGGGCCACCGCGCCCACCGCCGACGGAATGCCCTCCATCGTGGTCGTACCCCATCCGGTGGCCCTGCGCGCTCGGGCGGCAGGGGAGAAGCCGAGCTTCTGCTTGATGGACCACTAAGCCGCGCGCAGTCTATCACCCGCCCGGAGCGGAGTCAACGCTCCGGCGCCGCCGCCCGCCGCTGGCGCACCTCCTCCTCCATGCGCGCCGCCAGCTCCGCCGGCGCCAGGCTGCCCAGGTCGCCCGCCCCGCGACGGCGGACGGAGACGGTGCGGGCCTCCACCTCGCGGTCGCCGACGACCAGGACGTAGGGAACCTTCTCCAGCTCCGCCTGGCGGATCTTGTAGCCCAACTTCTCGTTCCGCCCGTCCACCTCCACGCGCAGCGAGCGGGCGGCCAGCTCCCGCTCCAGCTCGCGCGCGTACGCCAGGTGGCGGTCGGCCACCGGCAGGATACGGGCCTGGACCGGCGCCAGCCAGAGCGGGAAGTCGCCGGCGTAATGCTCCACCAGGATGCCGATGAAGCGCTCCAGCGTGCCCAGGATGGCGCGGTGGATGATGACCGGACGGCGCAGCTCGCCCCGCTCGTCCACGTAGGTCAGGTCGAAGCGCTCGGGCATCTGGAAGTCCAGCTGGACGGTGGCGCACTGCCATTCGCGTCCCAGCGCGTCGGTGACCATGAAGTCCAGCTTCGGCCCGTAGAAGGCGCCGTCGCCCTCGTTGACCTCGAAGGGGCGGCCCGCCGCCTCCAGCGCCGCGCGCAGCGCGCCCTCGGCCCGCTCCCAGGTCTCCAGGTCGCCCATGAAGTCCTCGGGCCGGGTGGAGAAGAGGATGCGGTAGGGCATGCCGAAGGTGGAGTACTCGCGCTCCACCAGCTCCAACACAGCCGCGATCTCCTCCTGGATCTGGTCCTCCCGGACGAAGAGGTGGGCGTCGTCCTGGTGCATGCCGCGCACGCGCAGGAGGCCGTGGAGCGTGCCCGAGCGCTCGAAGCGCGCCAGCCCCTCGTACTCCATCAGGCGCAGCGGCAGGTCGCGGTAGGAGCGCGTCTTCTCCTTGTAGAGCAGACAGTGCGCGGGGCAGTTCATCGGCTTCAGCCCCAGCGTCTCGTCGTCGCGCTCCATGAGGAACATGTTCTCGCGGTAATGCTCCCAGTGGCCGGAGACCTTCCAGAGCTCGGTGCGGAAGACCTGCGGCGTGCGCACCTCCTGGTAGCCGGCCGCCTGCTGCAGCTCGCGCGAGAAGGCCTCCAGCTGCCGGTAGAGCGTCCAGCCCTTCGGGTGCCAGAAGACGAAGCCGGGGGCCTCCTCGTGGAAGGAGAAGAGGTCCAGCTCGGGGCCGAGCCGGCGGTGGTCCCGGCGCCGCGCCTCCTCGCGCAGCCAGAGGAAGTGGTCGAGCTCGGCCGCGCTGGTGAAGGCGGTGCCGCTGATGCGCTGCATGCGCGGACCACGCTCGTCGCCGCGCCAGTAGGCGCCGGCCACGCCCAGCAGCTTGAAGGCGCGGATGACGCCCGTCGAGGGGACGTGGGG
Organism: Bacillota bacterium; assembly: GCA_023511835.1. Lineage (NCBI taxonomy): Bacteria > Bacillati > Bacillota > Bacillota bacterium. The sequence goes on from JAIMAT010000050.1 coordinate 8,654, forward strand.
CCCGCGGCAGAGGTCGACGAACTCGCCCTGCCGGTAGGCGGTGATGGTCGCCCCCTCCGGCAGCTGCCGGAGGATCTCCAGCTTGTACGGCTCCTCCCGCAGCGAGAAGAGCTCCAGCGCCGCCTCGCGCGTCAGCACCTCGCGGCGGACGAGCAGGTCCTCGGAGACGATGTCGCGCATCGCCTCCTCGATGCGGGGCAGGTCGTCCGCGCTGAGCGGCTCGGGCAGTTCGATGTCGTAGTAGTAGGTCTCCTCCTGGGCCGGCCCCACGCCCAGCCGGGCCTCCGGCCAGAGGCGCTTGACCGCCTGGGCGGTCAGATGCGCCGCGCTGTGCAGAAGCACGCGGCGTCCTTCGGGGTCATGCGCGGTCACGAAGTCGAGCCGTCCCCCCCGCTCCAGCGGACGGCCCAGGTCGACCAGCTCGCCGTCCAGCCGGGCGACCAGCACCTCCTGCGCCCGATCGCGGGCGCTCTCCAGCAGGATCTGCCCCGCCGTCACCCCCCCAGGGTAGAAACGCTCGCTGCCGTCGGGCAGCCGGAAGCGGAGCGAGGCCCCGGAGGCCTCCCCCTCCGCCAGCCCGTCCGCCGAGGGGCTCCTCCCGGAAGCGTCCATGAAGCCTCATCCTCCTCCCGCCGCCGGCGCCGGGCCGGACCGCGTCCCGCCGGCAGGCGCCGGCGCTGCGGCCAACAGAAAGGCCGTCCCGAAGGGACGGCCGGACGCGGTTCCACCCTGCTTCGCGCCGGAAGGCGCGCTCTCTTGCGCGCGGTAACGGGCGCAACCCGACCCCCTCGCCCGGCGCCCCTGATGGGCGGACGGTTTTTCGGGGGAGCTCGCGGGCGGTCTTCAGGTCCGCCGGCCGGGCGCCTCCCAGCTCTGGCGCCCTCTCTGGAGGCCGCTTCGGGGCCCTACTCGTCCCGCTCATCGCCGCCAAGGCTATGGCCTGTGCACCCGAGCCTAGCGGGGACGGCCGACGCTGTCAAGGAGAGCCGTCCGTGCGCGACGAAGTAAGGCGGGCACCCTAAGGTTGCGACCCTAGGGCGGCGGGCCTCTCGGTCGGCCTCCCGATACCCCGCGTGGTACGTCGCGGGCTATAACGCCCACGGACTGCAAAGGAGCGTGGGACGATGGCGCAGCGCGTGGTCTTCCTGGGCGCGGGCGACGGCGGCATGATGGCCGCGAATCGCCTGGCCCGCATGATGCGGGAGGAGCTGGACCGCGGCGAGCTGGAGATTCTCCTCATCGGCGACAGCGACCGTCACCTGTACCAGCCGGGGCTCCTCTACGTCGCGCTCAACCAGGCCGAACCGCAGCAGTTCTTCCGTCCGCAGACGCGGCTCCTGATGACCGGCGTCCAGCTGCTGGTCGACCCGGCCGTGCGCATCTCGCCCGAGCAGCGCACGGTGGAGTGCGCCAGCGGGCGCCGCGTCGAGTACGACTTCCTGGTCATCGCCACGGGCTCGCACCCCGACCTGGACGCCATCCCGGGCCTGCGCCAGGGCGGCTACTCCTTCTACACGCTGCCCGAGGCGCTCCGCCTGCGCAAGGCCCTGCAGGAGTTCCAGGGCGGCCGCGTGCTGATGGCCATCGGCGTGCCGCACAAGTGCCCGGTCGCCCCGCTGGAGTTCATGTTCATCCTCGACGACTACCTGCGCCGCACGGGGCTGCGCGAAAAGAGCGAGCTGGTCTACACCTACCCCATCGCCCGCCTCCACTCCCTCCAGCCGGTGGCGGAGTGGACGGAGAAGGTCTTCGCCGAGCGGAACATCCGCGGCGAGACCTTCTTCAACGTGGAGAGCGTCGACCCCGACGCCCACAAGGTCTCGACGCTGGAGGGCGAGGAGGTGGAGTACGACCTGCTGGTCGCCATCCCGCCCCACAAGGGCGCGCAGGTCATCCGCGACTCCGGCCTGGGCGACGCCGACGGCTGGCTGCCCACCGACCCGCGCACGCTGCGCATGAAGGGCCAGGAACGCATCTACGTCCTGGGCGACGCCACCGACCTGCCCATCTCCAAGGCGGGCTCCACGGCCCACTACGAGTCGGAGGTGGTGGCGCGCAACCTGGTCCACGAACTGCGCGGGGAGCCGCCCGTCACCCTCTACGACGGCAAGGTCTTCTGCTTCATCGAGGCGGGGCTGGAGGAGGCCACCTATGTCAGCTTCGACTACCGGAACCCGCCTCGACCGGCCTCGCCGGCCGCCATGATCCACTGGTTCAAGCTGGCCTACAACGAGATGTACTGGCTCTCGCTGCGGGGCCTGCTCTGAGGCCGGGGCGGCCGCCGGAGCGGAAGGAGGCGAGGCAGGCATGGTCGAGAAGGAAGAGGCGGGGGCGGTGCTCCCGTCCGCCGTCCTGAACGGGTGGGCCGGTACGGTGGCGGCCTTCACCGACGCCATGACGCCGGAGACGGTCTCCAGCCTGATGCGCACGCTCTCCCAGCTGGCGGAGCTGGGTGACCGGCTGGCGCGGCCGGAGGTGGCGGCGCTGCTGGACCGCCTGCTGGATATGCTGCCGACGCTGGAGCGCGTGCTGGATCGCGTCGAGCGCATGGAGAGGGACGGCGGGCTGGCGCACGTGGAGGAGCTGCTGGGCTTCCTGGGGACGGCGCTCAGCGCCGCCACGCCGGAGCTGATCAGCGCCGTGGCGGGGACGGCCGAGCGGCTGCTGGAGATGGCGGACCAGCTGATGCAGAGCGAGCTCTTCCGCCAGCTCCCGGACGCGCTGGGCGACGTCAACCTGGTGTTGCGCGAGCCGCCGCGCCACAGCCCGCACGGCGAGCTCCGACACCTGATGGGCAGGCTGCGCGATCCCGACGTCCAGGACGGGCTGGAGCTGCTCCTGGAGATCCTGAAGAGGGCGGGACGCGGAGCGCGCGAGGAGGCGATGCGGCGCAAGAATCCGGAGGCGGCCGGCCTCCAGCCGGCCCGTTAGCGGGATCGCCGCCCCACGCGCGGCACGGCGTCACCCACCGCCCGGCCCCCGGGCCGGGGACCAGAGAGGAGCCCGAGAACGATGGCCGAATCGAAGCGTCTCTGCATGGTGGTCTTCGACGGAACCGTCGACAAGCTCTACCCGGTGGCCATCATGGCCTCCGGCGCGGTGATGAACGATGTCCGCGTCGACATCTTCCTCACCTTCTGGGGCCTCCTGGCCTTCCGCAAGGGCGAACCCTACAAGGTCCAGGCGGTCAGCCAGGACTACGCACAGCAGGCGGGCACCATGATGGCGCTGATGCAGGAGAAGAAGGTCCCGCACTGGTACGACACGCTGCTCCAGGCCAAGGAGCTGGGCGAGGTTCACGTCCACGCCTGCGCCATGACCGCCGACCTGATGGGCATGACCAAGGAGGATCTCGACCCCATCGTCGAGGACATCATCGGCGTGGGCGAGTTCATCGAGATGACGCAGGAGGCCTCGTCCACGCTCTTTATCTGACCGGCGGAACGGCCGGCTGGGGCGGTCCCGCGGCGGGGAGCGGCGCCCGGCCGGCGCATCCCGTTACGTACCGAGGAGGCCAGGCGAGATGGCGGATGGCATGCAGGTGACCAGGGAGATCGACGCGCGCGGAAGCTTCTGCCCCGGGCCCATGATGGAGCTGATCCGGGCGATGCGTTCGGCCAACGTGGGCGACACCATCGCCGTCCTCTCCTCCGACCAGGGCTCCAAGCGCGACATCCCCAACTGGGCCCAGAAGGCCGGCCAGGAGTTCGTCGGGGTGGAGGAGCACGAGGGCTACGACCGGATCATCGTGCGCAAGGTGAAGTAGGCGGACGAACCAGCGGACCGGCGGGCCGCGGGCGGCGCGCCGGCGGGTGGCGGCTCCCCCGGGGGAGGGGGGGGCCGCCCGCCTTTTTCCCCATGCGGGGCGGCGTTCAGCGCCCGCTCAACGGGGGGACGGCCGGCCTCCGAAGACGGCCCGTCGGCACCAGGCGCAGCCGGGGCAGAGTTCGAGCCGTTCGGCGAAGATGCCGCGGGCCATGGCCAGCGCCGAGCCGTCCAGGTGCTCGGCGCCGTGGAGGAGGACGCGGGCCGGCGCCACGGAGAGGAGCGCGCCCAGCAGGAGGTCGGCGGTCTCGGTCCCCTCGCCCAGCTCCACGCCCATCTCCAGCAGCCGCTCCTGGGAGAGCTGGCGGTGGCGCCCGTCCGCCAGGTAGAAGGAGCCGCCCGGGCCAACCAGCACGTGGACCTCGGGGAGGCGGGGCTTCCTGGAGGCCAGGAGCTCGCGCAGGAAGCCGATCAGCTCTTCCTGCTCGCGGCGGTTGAGGTACTCGTCGACCGCCTCGTCGACGGCGTCCTCCATCGCCTGCACATACTCCTTCATGCGGAAGCGCAGGAAGCCGTCCACCACCAGCTCGGCGTGCCGCTCCAGGAAGTCGCTGAGGCGTTCGAAGAGCTGCGAGCGGCGCGCGATCCGGTAGCTGAGCCCGGGCCGGCCCTCGGCGTTGCCGTAGAAGCGGGCGCGGGCGAGACGGGCGATCTCCCTGCGCGCCCCTTCGCCGAAGTAGCCGTAGTTGCGCTCGACGGCGCGCTCCAGCCAGGCCGGCTCCATCCGCTCGACGATGACGTCGGCCAGGGCGTCGGCCACCAGGTGGCGGATGGCGCGGGAGGTCTCCACGGTCACGGGGTAGGGCGTGGCGAACTGGCAGGTGAGATACTCCCAGCGGTCCCGGCGCTGGAAGCGGATCTCCAGGCGGTACCCGTCCTCGGCGGCCAGGCCGGCCTCGAAGCGGAGCCGCTCCGCGATGGCGTCGGCGGCCAGCGAGGTGCCGATGAGGATGGTCTCCAAGCCCGCTCCCCTCCCCGTCCGCTTCTCTCCCTTCCGCGCCGGGAAGGCGCTTTAGTATATGAGGGGCTTCGCGGGCCGTATACCGCCTGTCCGCCCAGCGGGGCCCGGGGGGCCCCGGCCGTCTAGCCCTCGCCGCGCAGGCGGCGCATGGCGACCGCGGCGGCGCCCACCGCGCCCGGCGCCTCCAGCGCGGCCTGCACGATCTCCAGGTTGCGCGTGGCGCTGGCGAAGGCCAGCTCCAGCGCCTTCGCCCGGGCCGGCCCCAGCAGCCTCTCCCCCGCCCGGCTCAGCCCGCCGCCGACCACGATGCGCCGCGGCGCCAGGAGCTGGATCAGGTTGGCCATGCCCAGCCCGACCCAGGCCGCTTCCTGCGCCACCAGCTCCGGGCCGGGAGGGACGCCCTGGGCCTCGGCCGCGAAGACGTCCGCCGCGGTCACCGCCTCCAGGCGGCCCTCCAGCCGCTCCAGCCACCAGTCCCGCGCCGGGCCCGCGGCGAGCCCCGCCAGCGCCTGGCGCGCCTGGCGCGCCAGCGCCAGACCCGAGGCCAGCGCCTCCCAGCAGCCGCGCCGCCCGCAGCCGCAGAGGGGGCCGTCCGGCTGCACGATCATGTGGCCGATCTCGCCCGCGGTGCCGGCCGCGCCGCGGTAGAGGCGCCCGTCCAGGACGAGCCCCCCGCCGATGCCGGTGCTGAGCGTAATATAGACGCCGTCGCGGACGCCCCGCCCCGCGCCGAAGGTAAACTCGCCCACGGCGGCCGCGTTGGCGTCGTTCTCCAGGAAGCAAGGCACACCCAGCCGCCTCGCCAGCGGCTCCGCCAGCGGCAGGTCGCGGAGCCCCCCCAGGTTGGGCGGCTCCAGGAGGAGCCCGGCCTCGGCGTCCAGCGGCCCGGGCGCGCCCAGGCCGGCCGCCTCCAGTTCCGACGGCCGCACGCCCGCCCGCGCGCAGGCCGCCTCCAGCGACTCCGCCAGCGCCGCCAGGAGCGCGTCGGCCGAGCCCACCGGCGTCGGCCGACGCTCCCGGCCCAGCACGACGCCCTCCCCGTCGCAGACGACGGATTCGATCTTGGTGCCGCCCAGGTCGATGCCACCGTAGAGCCGCCCCATCCCGGCACCCCCTCCGCCCGGCGCCGGCCCGCGCCCGCCGGCGCCGGGCCCGGCGCGGGCTCAGGCGTTCAGGTCGGTATGCTCGCCCGTCACCAGGTAGATGACCGCCTCGCCCACGTTGGTCACGTGGTCGGCGATGCGCTCCAGGTAGCGGGAGACCAGGAGCAGCTCCATCCCCTGCTGGATGGTCTGCGGGTCCTGCATCATGTAGGTCAGGAGCTCCCGCAGCACCTGCGAGTAGAGGTGGTCCACCTCGTCGTCGCGCTCGGGCAGCGTGCGCAGCGCCTCCACATCGCGCGAGACGTACGCCTCCAGCGTGTCGCGCAGCATGCTCCGGGCCAGCTCGCCCATGCGCGGCACGTCGATGAGCGGCTTGACGTAGGCCTGGCCGCCCAGGCGGATGATCACCCGGGCGATGTTCTCGCAGTTGTCGCCGATGCGCTCCAGGTCCCCGCTGATCTTGATGGCGCTGACGATGTGGCGGAGGTCGCCGGCCAGCGGCTGCTGGAGCGCGATCAGCTGGAAGGCCTGGCGCTCCACCTGGTGCTGGAGGCGGTCGATCTCGTCGTCGCCCTCCACGACCGTCTGCGCCAGCGCCGGGTCCCGCTCCACCAGCGCGCGGACCACCGTCTGAATCGCTTCCTCCACGCGGCTGCCCATCTTGAGGAGGGTGCCCTGCAGCTCCTCCAGCTGGGCGTCGAAGCTCTCTCTCGGCATGGGCGCTCCCTCCCGTCGGCGCCGGCCGCGCCCTGCGGTTCACCGTCCCGCCGCCAGGGCCGGCAGCCACACTTCGAAGCGCGAGCCTCTCCCCGGCTCGCTCCAGACCTCCACGCGGCCGCCGTGGACCTCGGCGACGTGTTTGACGATGGCCAGCCCGAGCCCGCTGCCCCCCCTCCGGTCGTCGGGCCGCTCGCGCCCGCCCCCCACCCGGTAGAAGCGCTCGAAGATCCGGTCGAGCTGGTCGGCGGGGATCCCCCTTCCCGTGTCCTCGACCACCAGGAGGACGCCCGGCCGCTCCATGCGCGCCCCGGCGCGCGCCCGG
>JAIMAT010000051.1 GCA_023511835.1 Bacillota bacterium
GAGATCATCCCCGAGGTGGTCCGCGTGGAGACGGCGCTCCGCTCGGGCGAGGAGCGGCCCTTCCGCATGCCCGACCGCTGCCCGGCCTGCGGTGCCGCGGTCGTCCGCCTGCCCGGCGAGGCGGCCACGCGCTGCACGAACCGCGCCAGCTGCCCGGCGCAGCTGCGCGAGGGCCTCCTCCACTGGGCGAGCCGCCCGGGCATGGACATCGACGGCCTCGGACCGGCGGTGGTCGACCAGCTCCTGGCCCGGGGGCTGGTGCACGACGCCTCGGACCTCTACGCCCTGGACGTGCCGGCGCTGGCCGCCCTGGAGCGGATGGGGCAGAAGTCGGCGGAGAACCTGGTCCGCGCCATCGACGCCAGCCGCCAGCGGCCGCTCCGCCAGCTGCTCTACGCCTTCGGCATCGAGCTGGTGGGCGAGCGCGCGGCGCGCGAGCTGGCGCGCGCCTTCGGCGACATCGGCCGCCTGGCGGAGGCGGAGGAAGCGGTCCTCGCCGCCATCCCCGGCATCGGACCCAAGATCGCGCGCAGCGTCCGCGCCTTCTTCGCGCAGCCGCAGAACCGCGAGATGATCGCCCGGCTGGCCGAGCGGGGCGTGGTGGCCGCGCGCGCCGGGGCGGTCACCGAGCCGGGGGCGGGCGAGACGCCGGCGGCCGCCGAGGGTCCGCTGGCCGGGAAGACCTTCGTCCTCACCGGCACGCTGGAGCGCTTCACGCGGCGGGAGGCCCAGGCGCTCATCGAGGAGCTGGGAGGCCGCGTGACCGATTCGGTCAGCCGCAAGACCGACTACGTGGTGGCGGGGCGGGATCCGGGCTCGAAGCTCGACCGGGCGCACCAGCTGGGCGTGACGGTGCTCGACGAGGCGGCCTTCCTGGAGCTGGTCGGCCGGGCGTGAGAGCCCGCGAAGGGAATCCATGGGTCGTGCGTCGGAAAATTACTTGCTGCGGGCTGCAGACGCGGGAAGGAGGTCTTGTGCTGCGTAACGAACCTATCCCGGGATAGCAGTCCGCCTTACTATGCAAGTGGCCTTCGAGCGGGCCGCGGGGAGGTGGCGCCGAAGCCCTGGAGCAAGGCCGGGGCGGGAAGAAGAGCGACGCGCCGGTCGGGATGCAAGGCACCACCCGTTGCGGGCGTGTAGCCGCGCGCGAGATTTCTCAACTGGGGAGGGAATCCATTGGCAGTCTGGCGCACGAAGCGTTGGGCGCCTTTCTTCGCCGTCGTCGCGGTCTTCGCGCTGCTCCTTTCGGCTTGCGGCGGCGGCACGCCGGCGGCGAAGAAGACGACGCAGCCGACCACCACGACGCCCACCGCCAACCAGCCGGTCAACGGTGGGACGTTCACCTTCGCCGAAACGTCCGACATCGTGACGCTCAATCCGGCGTTCATCAACGACGTTCCGTCAGCGGACGCTGCCTTCTTCATCTCTGCGCCCCTCTACGACTCGGACAACAAGGGCAACCCGATCGTCAGCCCGATCTCCCTGGCGGCGGAGCCCTTCCAGGTTCAGAACGGCGGCACCACGTACATCGTCAAGCTGCGGTCGAACCTGAAGTGGTCGGACGGCCAGCCGTTGACAGCCGACGACGTGGCATGGAGCGCCAACACCATCGCCAACCCGGACATCGGCTCGCCGCTCCAGTCCTACTTCGCCCAGATCAAGGACGTGAAGGCGCTCGACCCGACGACGGTGGAGTTCGACCTGAAGCAGGTCTATGCGCCCTTCGTCGCCAACGTGCTGATGAGCGGTTGGGTCATGCCCAAGCACCTGCTGGGCAACGTGCCGGTCAAGGAGCTGCAGAAGAACCCCTACGGGACCGACCCGGCCAAGACGCTCTCCGACGGTCCGTGGGTCTGGAAGACCTGGGTGCAGAAACAGTACCTCGAGTTTGACATCAACCCGAACTACTGGGGCACCCGGCCGCACATCGACAAGATCGTCATGAAGATCTACGCCGACCAGAACACCGCGGTCCAGGCGCTTCTGAAGGGCGACGTGGACATGTTCACGGGCATCCCGATCCCGAGCCTGCCCGCGGTCCAGGCGAACAAGAACATCACGGTCATCAACCAGCCGGGACCAACCTGGGAGTATCTGGGCTTCAACTTCAAGGGCTCCAACTTCCCCAACTTCGGCAACCAGAGCCCCTTCGCGGGTGAGAAGACCCGCCAGGCGATCGCCTACGCCATCGACCGCGAGACGATCGTGAAGCAGGTGATCCAGGGGAACGCCCAGGTGATCGACTCGCCCTTCCTGCCCACCAACTGGGCCTACCAGCAGGGAGCGGCGGTCCACTACACCTACGACCCGCAGAAGGCCAAGCAGCTCCTGGCCGAGGACGGCTGGAAGCCGGGCCCGGACGGGTACCTGTACAAGAACGGCCACCGCTTCGAGTTCACGCTCCAGTACAACACCGGCAACGTGCGCCGCCAGCAGGTGGCCACGCTGATCCAGCAGGAGCTGAAGGACGTCGGCATCAAGGTCGACCTCCAGGCTCTCGACTTCTCCACTTGGATCCCGCAGTGGATCAACGTGGGCAAGGGCCAGGCGATCCTGCTCGGCTGGTACGGCGGCCTCGACCCGGACAACGAGCAGATCTTCAGCTCCAAGTACTACCCGCCCAACGGCCAGAACTGGGGCTGGTACACGGACAAGGAGATCGACCAGCTCTGGGTCCAGGGTTGGTCGACCACCGACGTCAGCCAGCGGAAGCAGATCTACGCGCAGATCGCGCAGAAGATCTCGACCGATCTGCCGTACGTCTTCCTCTGGCAGCTGAACGTGATCGGCGGCTACAACAAGCGGGTGCACTGGCAGCCGGAGGACGCGCCCTTCCAGGCCCTGCCGTACGCCTACTTCTGGCACATCCAGAACTGGTGGGTGACGCCGCAGTCGTGAGCCGTCACATCGGCCTAGGGTCCATCGGCTGACGGGAAGGGACCCGACCCGGGTCCCTTCCCTGATGTTTCCAACCTTCGCCCACGGTCCGACGTGAGTAAACTCGGCTTGGAAACGTCGACGGCCTCACTCGGATCGGATTCGGATCGGAAAGGAGGGGATGGGTGTGGGCGAGTACTTGGTCCGCCGTCTGCTGCAGAGCGTGCTGGTCCTCTTCCTGGTGTCGGTGGTCACCTTCGCGCTGATCCACGCGGCGCCGGGCGGGCCGACGGCCATCTATCTCCGGCCGGGCGTCTCGCCGGCCGTGCAGCAGATCCAGGCGCACAACCTGGGCTTGGACCGGCCCCTGCCCATCCAGTACGTAAACTGGCTCGGCCTCATGCTGCGCGGCAACTTCGGGTACACGTTCAAGAACCACCTGCCCGTGGGACAGATCGTCTGGCCGACCCTCGGGAACACGCTGATCCTGATGACCACCGCCTGGGTGCTGGCGCTCCTCATCGCCATCCCGTGGGGGATCTACAGCAGCACCCGCCAGTACGGCGTGGCCGACAACCTGGGCTCGGTGGTCGGGTACGTGGGCTTCTCGATGCCGACCTTCTGGTTCGGCATCATTCTGCAGATGATCTTCGCGCTCTCGCTGGCCTGGTTCCCCCTTTCGGACATGCACAGCATGGGACGGAGCGACCTGGGTGACCTTCTCTGGCACATGGTCCTGCCCGTGACGGTCCTGGTCCTCATCAACTTGGCGGGTTACCTCAAGTACTCGCGGGCCAGTATGCTGGAGGTGCTCAACCAGGACTACGTCCGCACGGCACGCGCCAAGGGCGTCCCCGAGCGGCGCGTCGTCTTCCGCCACGCCCTGCGCAACGCCCTCATCCCCGTGGTCACCGTCCTGGGGCTCGACCTGCCCATCGTCGTCTCGGGCGCCGCGCTGACCGAGGCGGTCTTCAACTGGCCCGGCATGGGCCAGCTCTTCGTGCAGATGGCCTACGCGCGCGAGTACTCGGTGCTGATGGCCATCACGATGATCGTCGCCGTCATGGTGGTGCTGGGCAACCTGTTGGCCGACATCCTCTACGCCATCATCGACCCCCGCGTCCAGCTGGGGGCCCGGGGGGCTGAGGCGCAATGAGCCAGGCGCATGTCCCGCTGCGGGAGCCCGCGGAGCCCCTCTTCGAGACCATCCGGCTCTCCGAGAAGCCGGAGTCGCCCTGGCGGGCGGCCGCCCGCCGCTTCAGCCAGAACCCCCTGGCCATGGGGGCGCTGGCCTTCGTCCTGCTGGAAGTGATCCTCGCCATCCTGGCGCCGTGGATCAGCCCGTACAACGCCGGCCAGCCCGACCTGAGCGCGATCCAGCAGCCGCCGAGCTGGCACCACTGGTTCGGCACGGACGACCTGGGGCGTGACATCTTGTCGCGCGTTCTGCTCTCCGGCCGGGTCTCGCTCCTGATCGGCTTCCTGGTAGCCGCCGGCACGGTGGTCGTCGGCTCCTTCATCGGCGCCGTCTCCGGCTACTTCGGCGGCTGGATCGACACAGTGCTGATGCGCTTCGTCGACGTGATGCTCTCCTTCCCCGCGCTCTTCCTGAACATCCTGGTGCTCGCCGTCTTCGGGACGAGCTTCGTCTACCTGATCCTGGTCCTGGTCTTCACCAGCTGGATGGGCGTGGCGCGGCTCGTGCGGGCGGAGTTCCTCCAGCTGCGCGAGATGCAGTACGTCGAGGCGGCCCGCGCCGCCGGCGTCTCCAGCTGGCGCATCATGTTCGGCCACCTGCTCCGGAACGCGGTGGCGCCCATCATCGTCAACGCGACGCTGATGGTGGGTGGCGCCATCCTTTCCGAGTCGGGCCTCTCCTTCCTCGGGCTGGGCGTGCAGCCGCCGCAGACCAGCTGGGGCCAGATGCTGAACGACGCGCAGAACTACATGCTGACCGAGCCCTGGATGGCGGTCTACCCCGGCCTGGCCATCTTCCTGACGGTGCTGGCGGTCAACTTCGTCGGCGACGGCATCCGCGACGCCATGGACCCCCGCCAGAAGGTCCGCGTGCCGAAAGGGAGGATCGAAGCGTGGCGCGCCCGCTACTCCAAATCGAAGGCCTGACGGTCGGCTTCTTCACCGATCGCGGCTACCTCAAGGTGCTCGACGGCATCTCGCTCGGCGTGGACCAGGGCGAGACGCTCTGCGTGGTGGGCGAGTCGGGCAGCGGCAAGAGCGTCACCGCGCTCAGCGTCATGCGCCTGATCGAGCACGACAACGGGGCCATCCTGGGCGGGCGGATCCTCTTCGACGGCGAGGACCTGGTCTCCAAGAGCCAGGAGGAGATGCGCCAGATCCGCGGCGGGCAGATCGCCATGATCTTCCAGGAGCCCATGACCGCCCTCAACCCGGTCTTCCCGGTGGGCGACCAGATCGCCGAGGCTGTCGTCCTGCACGAGGGCAAGTCCCGGGAGCAGGCCTGGGCGCGGGCGGTGGAGATGCTCCGCCTGGTGGGCATCCCCGAGCCGGAGGTGCGCGTCCACCAGTACCCGCACGAGTTCTCGGGCGGCATGCGGCAGCGTGCCATGATCGCCATGGCCCTGGCCTGCAACCCCAAGCTGCTCATCGCGGACGAGCCGACCACGGCGCTGGACGTCACCATCCAGGCGCAGATCCTGGACCTGCTGCGCCAGCTGAAGAGCGAGTTCGGCATGTCCATCCTGCTGATCACCCACGACATGGGCATCGCGGCGGAGATGGCCGACCGGGTGGCGGTCATGTACGCCGGCCGGGTGATGGAGACGGGCACGGTCTACGAGCTCTTCGACCGGCCCAGCCATCCCTATACGCAGGGGCTCCTCGCCTCCATCCCGGGGATGGAGGGGGAGCGGGGGGGCCGCCTCCACACCATCCGCGGCTCCATCCCCAACCTGGCCAACCTCCCCCCCGGCTGCCGCTTCCACCCGCGCTGCCCGTGGGCGGTGGAGCGCTGCAGGCAGGAGGAGCCGCCGCTCCGCCGGCTCGACGGCCACGAGGTGGCCTGCTGGCGGGCGGAGGAGGTGGCGGCCGCCGCGCCGGCCGCGGCAGCGGGAGCCGCCGGCGGCGGGAGCGAGGGTCCGCGCGCCGCGGAGGAAGGGGGGAGCGGGGCATGAGCACGGAGGCGGCAAGGGTGGCCGAGGTGCCGGCGGGCCTGGCCGAGCCGGGCGGGCCGCTCCTCCGCGCGGAGCACGTGAAGAAGTACTTCCCCATCCGGCGGGGTCTCCTCGGGCGGACGGTGGGCTACGTCCGCGCCGTCGACGACGTCAGCCTGGAGATCCAGCCCGGCGAGACCTACGGCCTGGTGGGCGAGTCCGGCTGCGGCAAGACGACGCTGGGCCGCGTGGTGCTGCGGCTGCAGGCGGCCACGTCGGGCGCCGTCTACTTCCGCGGGCAGGACATCCTGCGCCTGCCGGCCGGCGCCATGCGCGCGGTGCGGCGGGAGATGCAGATCGTCTTCCAGGACCCGTACGGCTCGCTCAACCCGCGCTTCACGGTGGGCGACATCATCGCCGAACCGCTCCGCGTCCACCGCTTCGGCAGCGCGCGGGAGATCGACGAGCGCGTGGCGGAGCTGATGCGCATGGTCGGCCTCGATCCGGCCTGGCGGAACCGCTTCCCGCACGAGTTCTCGGGCGGGCAGCGGCAGCGGGTGGGGATCGCCCGCGCCATCTCCCTCAATCCCAGCTTCATCGTCGCCGACGAGGCCGTCTCGGCGCTGGACGTCTCGGTGCAGTCGCAAATCCTCAACCTGCTCGGCGACCTGCAGGACCGGCTGGGGCTGACCTATCTCTTCATCGCCCACGGGCTCAACGTGGTCCGTCACATCTCGGACCACGTGGGGGTCATGTACCTGGGCCAGCTGGTGGAGGAGGCGGAGACGGACGAGCTTTTCGGTCATCCGGCGCACCCCTACACCGCGGCGCTGCTCTCGGCCATCCCTACGCCCAACCCGCACCGCCGGCGCCAGCGCATGATCCTGCAGGGCGAGGTGCCCTCGCCGGCCCGCCCGCCGGCGGGCTGCCGCTTCCACCCGCGCTGTCCCTTCGCGCAGCCGATCTGCTCGGAGCAGGCGCCCGAGCTGCGCGAAATCGCCGCCGGACACCGGGTGGCCTGTCACTTCCCGCTGGGCCAGGGCTGAGCTAGGATTCCGGGAAAGGGCTCGTGGCGAGGCGGGCGGCGACCGCCGCCCGGCGAGGAGGGAAACCGTTGGCGGAGCCACTCTTGGAAGTTCGCGACCTGAAGACCTACTTCCGCACCGAGGACGGCGTCGCGCGCGCCGTCGACGGCGTCAGCTTCGCGCTCGGACGCGGCGAGACGCTGGGCATCGTGGGCGAGTCGGGCAGCGGCAAGAGCGTCACCTCGCTCTCCATCATGCGGCTGATCCCCGACCCCCCGGGGCGCATCGCGGGCGGGCAGATCCTCTTCGAGGGGCGCGACCTGCTCGGGCTGAGCGAGCAGGAGATGCGGAAGATCCGCGGCAACGAGATCTCCATGATCTTCCAGGAACCCATGACCTCGCTCAACCCGGTCTTCACGGTCGGCCGCCAGATCGAGGAGAGCATCCGGCTCCACCAGAAGGTGGACGCCCGGGAGAGCCGCGTGCGGGCCATCGAGATGCTCCGCCGGGTCGGCATCCCCTCCCCGGAGGTGCGGGTCGACCAGTACCCGCACCAGATGTCGGGCGGCATGCGGCAGCGCGTCATGATCGCCATGGCGCTGGCCTGCAACCCCAAGCTGCTCATCGCGGACGAGCCGACCACGGCGCTGGACGTCACCATCCAGGCGCAGATCCTGGAGCTGATCAAGCAGCTGAAGCGCGAGTTCGGCACCTCGGTCCTCCTCATCACCCACGACATGGGCGTGGTGGCCGACATGTGCGACCGGGTGATCGTCATGTACGCCGGCAAGGTGGTGGAGGAGGCGAGGGTGGACGACCTCTTCGAGCGGCCGCTCCACCCGTACACCGAGGGGCTTCTCCACTCCATCCCCAGCATGGAGGGGCGCCGCGAGAAGCTCCACGTCATCGAGGGCAACGTGCCCAACCCGCTGGCGCTGCCGCGCGGCTGCGCCTTCGCCCCGCGCTGCCCCTATGCGGTGGAGCGCTGCCGGCACGAGGAGCCGCCGCTGGAGACGACCGGCGACGGGCGCAAGGTGGCCTGCTGGCGGCACGACGAGATCGAGACGCGGGGGGTGGCCTGAGTGGCGCTCGTTCAACCCAGGGAGGAAGGCCGCCCGGCCGGGCGTCCCGGCGAGCTCCTCCTCGAGGTGCGCGACCTGCGCAAGTACTTCCCCATCACCGGCGGCCTCCTGGGCCGGGTGACGGGCTGGGTGCGCGCCGTGGACGGGGTCAGCTTCGACATCCGCCGCGGCGAGACCATGGGCCTGGTGGGCGAGTCGGGTTGCGGCAAGTCGACCACGGGACGGCTGGTGCTGCGGCTGATCGAACCCACCTCGGGCCAGGTGCTCTTCGAGGGGCGCGACATCTTCCGGCTGCCGCGCGAGGAGATGCGCAAGCTGCGGCGCGAGATGCAGATCGTCTTCCAGGATCCGTACGGCTCGCTCAACCCGCGCATGACCGTGGGCGACATCGTGGGCGAGCCGCTGGAGATCCACGGCATCGCCTCGGGCCGGGCCAAGGAGGAGCGGGTGCGGGAGCTCCTGGAGGTGGTGGGGCTGAGCGCCGTCCACGCCCGCCGTTACCCGCACGAGTTCTCCGGCGGGCAGCGGCAGCGCATCGGCGTCGCCCGGGCGCTGGCCCTCAACCCCAAGCTGGTGGTGCTGGACGAGCCCGTCTCGGCGCTGGACGTCTCCGTCCAGTCGCAGGTGATCAACCTGCTGGAGCAGCTGCAGGCGGAGTTCCACCTCACCTACCTCTTCATCGCCCACGATTTGGCGGTGGTCCGCCACATCTCCGACCGGGTGACGGTCATGTACCTGGGCCAGGTGGTGGAGGCGGCCGAGACCGACGAGCTCTACGCCAACCCCCTCCACCCGTACACGCAGGCGCTCCTCTCGGCGGTGCCCCTGGCCAACCCCAAGGTGCAGCGGCGGCGCCAGCGCATCGTCCTCCAGGGCGACGTGCCCTCGCCCGCCCACCCGCCGTCGGGCTGCCGCTTCCACACCCGTTGCCCCTTCGCCATGGACATCTGCCGCGAGCAGGAGCCGGCCATGGTGGAGGCGGCGCCCGGCCACCGCGTGGCCTGTCACCTCCATCCCGGCAAGGTGGCGGAGGCCGGGGCCTAGCCGGTGCGGTTCGCGCCGACCGGGCCGGCGTGGTAGAACGTAGAGCGTCTGCGAAGCGGTTACGGCAGGGGCGCGGCGCCGGCCGCGCCCCGGGGAGGTCGAGGCCATGGCCATCAGCCCCGACGAGGTGCGCCACGTGGCGCGCCTCGCCCGTCTGGCGCTGGACGAGGGCGAGGTCGAGCGGCTGGCGGGCGAGCTGGGCGCCATCCTGGAGTACGTCGCCCAGCTCCAGCGGGTAGAGACCGCCGGAGTACCGCCCACGGCGCACGTGCTCGACCAGGTGAACGCGCTGCGGGAGGATGAGCCCGGACCCGGACTGGAGCGGGAGGTTCTCCTGGAAGAGGCGCCGGACCGGGAGGGCCCCTTCTGGCGGGTGCCGCGGGTGATCGGCGAGGGCGGCGAGAACGTGGGCGAGGGGGAGGAACGTTGAGCGGATCGGGCCGGGAACCCGGCCCCGGCGCGGGCGGCCGGGACGGGCTGGCCTGGCGGCCGGTGCACGAGCTGGCGGCGAGCGGGGCCAGCCGCCGCGAGATCGCGGAGCTCTTCGTGGAGCGGGCGGCGCGGCTCGACGGGAGGGTGCACGCCTTCCTGACGCAGACGCCGGAGCGGGCGCTGGAGGCGGCCGAGCGGGCCGACCGGGCGGGCGGCGGGCGGCCCAGCCCCTGGGCCGGCCTGCCCGTGGCGCTCAAGGACAACCTGGTGACGCGCGGCCTGCGCACCACCTGCGCCTCGCGCATGCTGGCCGACTGGGTGCCGCCGTACACGGCGACGGCGGTGGAGCGCCTGGAGGCGGCGGGCCTGGGCTGCCTGGGCAAGACCAACCTGGACGAGTTCGCCATGGGCTCCTCCACGGAGCACTCCGCCTTCGGGCCGACGCGCAACCCCGTGGACCTGGAGCGGGTGCCGGGCGGCTCCAGCGGCGGTTCGGCGGCGGCCGTGGCGGCCGCCATGGCCCCCTGGGCGCTGGGCTCGGACACGGGCGGTTCCATCCGGCAGCCGGCCGCCTACTGCGGCGTCGTCGGGCTGAAGCCCAGCTACGGTCGCGTCTCGCGCTACGGGCTGGTCGCCTTCGCCAGCTCGCTCGACCAGATCGGCCCCATCACCCGCGACGTCCGCGACGCGGCCATCTTGCTGGGGCTGATCGCGGGCCACGACCCGCGCGACGCCACCTCGGCGGAGCGGCCGGTGCCGGACTACCTGGAGCGGCTGGAGGAAGGCGTGCGCGGCCTCCGCGTCGGCCTGCCGCGCGAGTACTTCGGCGAGGGGGTGGCGCCGGAGGTGCGCGAGGCGGTGCTGGGCGCGGCGCGCGCCCTGGAGCGGGAGGGGGCGCGGGTGGAGGAGACGGAGCTTCCTTCCACCCGGTACGCGCTGGCGGCCTACTACGTCGTCGCCCCGGCCGAGGCCTCGGCCAACCTGGCCCGCTACGACGGCGTGCGCTACGGTTTCCGCGCCGCGGGGGCGACCAGCTACGCCGACCTCTACGACCGCACGCGCCAGAAGGGCTTCGGCGCCGAGGTGCGGCGTCGGATCATGCTGGGCACCTACGCGCTCAGCGCCGGCTACTACGACCAGTACTACCTGAAGGCCCAGCAGGTGCGGACGCTCATCCGGCGCGAGTTCGGCGAGGCCTTCCGGCGCTTCGACCTGCTCCTGACCCCGACGGCGCCCACCGCGGCCTTCCGCCTGGGCGAGGTCTCCGACCCGCTGACCATGTACATGAACGACATCTGCACCATCCCCGCCAACCTGGCCGGCCTGCCGGCCATCTCGCTCCCCTGCGGCAGCGCCGGGGGGCTGCCGGTGGGCGCCCAGCTGATGGCGGCGCCCTTCGAGGAGGCGCTTCTCCTGCGGGCGGCGCGTGCGCTGGAGGCGGCGCTGAGCCTCCAGCCCTGGCGGCCGGCGGCGGAGCTGGAGGAGGTGGCGCCGTGAGCGGCGCGACGCTCGGCGCAGGCGCGGAGGCGCGGGACGGCCTGCCGGCCGCGTACGAGATGGTGATCGGCCTGGAGGTGCACGTCGAGCTCTCGACGCGCACCAAGATGTTCTGCTCCTGCCCGGCCGACTTCGGCGGCGAACCCAACACCCACGTCTGCCCGGTCTGCCTCGCCCTGCCCGGGGCGCTGCCCGTCCCCAACCGGCGCGCGGTCGAGTTCGCCATCCGGGCGGCTCGCGCCCTCCACTGCGAGATCGCCGCCGAGACCAAGTTCGACAGGAAGAACTACCACTACCCCGACCTGCCCAAGGGCTACCAGATCTCGCAGTACGACCAGCCGCTGGCGAGGAACGGCTGGCTGGAGATCGAGACCGAAGAGGGGCGGCGGCGCATCCGCATCCGCCGCCTGCACATGGAGGAGGACGCGGGCAAGTCGCTCCACGGCGAGGGCGACGGCGAGGCGACGCTCCTGGACTTCAACCGGGCGGGCGTGCCGCTGGTGGAGATCGTCTCCGAGCCCGACCTGCGCTCGCCCGAGGAGGCGCGCGCCTACCTGGAGATGCTGCGCGCCACCGTCTTCTACACCGGCGTCTCCGACGTGAAGATGGAAGAAGGCTCGCTCCGCTGCGACGCCAACGTCTCCATCCGCCCGCGCGGCTCCTCGGAGCTGGGCGTGCTGGTGGAGGTGAAGAACATGAACTCCTTCCGCGCCGTCCAGCGCGCCCTGGCCTACGAGGCGGAGCGGCAGGCGCGGGCGCTGGCGCGCGGCGAGAGGCTGGAGCGCGAGACGCGCCACTGGGACGAGGCCCGCGGCGTCACCCTGCCCGGCCGCTCGAAGGAGGAAGTGAACGACTACCGCTACTTCCCCGAACCCGACCTGGTGCCGCTGCGCATCGACCCCGCCTGGGTGGCCGAGATCGAAGCCTCGCTGCCGGAGCTGCCCGAGGCGCGGCTCGGCCGCTACCAGGAGGCGGGCCTGGCCTACAAGGAGGCCTGGACGCTGGTCGCCCAGCGGGAGCTGGGGGATTTCCTGGACGCCACCGTGGCGGCCGGCGCGCCGCTCCGCCAGGCGGCCAACTGGCTCCTGGGCGAGGTGAGCGCCCGCCTCAACGAGAGCGGCCGGCCCCTGGCCGAGCTCCGTCTCACGCCCGCCGGCCTGGCCGGTCTGGTGGCGCTGGTGGAGGCGGGGACGGTGACGCCCACCCTGGCCAAGCAGGTCTTCGCGCGCATGCTGGAGACCGGCGAGGAGCCCGCCGTCATCGTGGAGCGCGAGGGTCTCGTCCAGATCCGGGACGAGGCCGCGCTGGAGGCGGTGGCGGAGCGCGTCATCGAGGCCAACCCCAAGGTGGTGGCCGACATCCTGAGCGGCAAGGAGAAGGCGGTGGCCGCCCTGGTCGGCCAGGTGATGCGCGAGACGCGGGGCAAGGCCAACGCCGCCAAGGTGAACGAGGTGCTCCGCCGCCGCCTGGCCGAGCTGCGCCAGGCCGAGCCGCGCGGCTGAGCCGGCCGGCGGCCGCCTCAGGGCCGGACGGCGAAGCCCCGCTCGCCCTCCACGGGCGCGCGCGAGGCGGCGTCGACGGCGTCGACGCGGGCGCCGACCGGCCCCCGCTGGCACCAGCGCAGGAAGCTCTCCAGCGCCGCCGCCGGTCCCTGGGCCTCCAGCTCGACGCTGCCGTCCTCGGCGTTCCGCACCCAGCCGCTGAGGCCGAGCCGCTCGGCCTCGGCCCGGGCGCCGAGGCGGAAGCCGACGCCCTGGACGCGGCCGCGGATGCGGAGGTAGAGGCGCAGCGGGCGGCCGCCCCCGCCGGCGCCCGCCTCGTCCGGCCGCCTCGTCTCCGTCTCGCCCATCGGGCTCTCCTCCCGCGGTGGCCGGCGGCTGCGCCGCCGGCGGACTACACTAGATGATCATGGACGAACGGGTCGTGCGGGTCGAGTCGCTGGCCGCCGAGGGCGACGCCGTCGCCCGCGACGAGCAGGGGCTGGCGCTCTTCATCCCCTACGGCGTGCCGGGCGACCGGCTGCGCGTCCGCCTGGTCGAGCGCCATCCGCGCTGGGCGCGGGCGGAGATCCTGGAGATTCTGGAGCCCTCGCCCGTGCGGGCCGAGGCGCCCTGCCCGCTCTTCGGCCGCTGCGGCGGCTGCACCTGGCAGAACGTCCGCTACGGGAGCCAGCTGGAGGCGAAGCGGCGCCTGGTGCGGGACGCGCTGGAGCGCATCGGGCGGCTAGGCGGGGTGGAGGTGGCGGCGACGCTTCCTTCGCCCTCGCCCTGGCGCTACCGGAACAAGGTCTCGCTGCCGCTGGCGCGGAGCGGGGACGGCGGGCTGCGCGCGGGCTTCTACCGCCGGGGGACGCACGAGGTCATCCCCTTCGCCGGCTGTGCCGTCGAGCACCCGCTCATCGACCGGGTGGTGAGGGGCTTCCTGGAGGTGGCCCGGGAGCGGCGCCTGGAGGGCTACGACGAGCGGGAGGGCCGAGGCCTCCTGCGCCACCTGGTGGTGCGGGTGGCGCCGCGGGCGGGCCGTGCGCTGGCGGCGCTGGTGGTGGCGGCCAGCCGCTGGCCGGAGGGGCCGGAGGTGGCGCGCGAGCTGATGCGCCGCCTGCCCGAGCTGGAGGGCGTGGTCGCCTCCGCCCACCCGCGCCCGGGGAACGCCGTCTGGGGCGAGCGCGACTGGCTGCTGGCCGGCCGGGGCGAGCTGGAGGAGGAGATGGAGGTGGCCGGCTGGGGTCGCCTCCGCTTCCGCATCGCCGCCCGCTCCTTCTTCCAGGTGAACGAGGCCCAGGCCGAGCGGCTCTACGCGCTGGCCCTGGAGGGCGCCGCCCTGGCGCCCGGGGCGCGCGTCGTCGACCTCTACACCGGCGTCGGCACGCTGGCGCTCTTCGCCGCGCTGCGCGCCGGCGAGGTGACGGGCGTGGAGGAGGTGCCGGCGGCGGTGGAGGACGCGCGGCGGAACGCCGAGCGGAACGGGTTGGAGGGGAGGGCGCGCTTCCTTCTCGGGCGCGCCGAGACGCTCCTGCCCCGCCTGGTGGCCCGCGGCCGCGCCGCCCCCGACGCCCTCCTCCTCGACCCGCCCAGGAAGGGCGCCGCGCCCGAAGTGCTGGACGCCATCCGCCGTGCCGCCCCGCGCCGCGTGGTCTACGTCTCCTGCAACCCCGCCACCCTGGCGCGCGACCTGGCCCGCCTGGCCGACACCGGCGGGCCGGGCGCCGCCTACCGCGTCGCGCGCGTCACCCCGGTCGACCTCTTCCCCCAGACGGCCCACGTGGAGGCGGTGGCCTGGCTGGAGCGGGCCGGCTAGCCGCTCCGTCCGGGCGGCCGAGGCCCGGGCGGAGCGGTCAGGGGCGGTGCAGGCGGACGCTCCCGTCGGCGGGCGACCAGTCCACGGCGAGACCGGCCGCCTCGGCGGCCCAGCGCAGCGGCACGTAGAAGGTCCCGTTCTCCATGCGCGCGGGCACGTCCATCCAGGCGTCGCCGCGCGAGGAGGCGAGGCGCAGGCTCGAGGCGCGCGCCTCCACCCAGCTGCCGCCCTTCTCCGCCCGCGCGACGGCCGGCCGTTCCGGACTCCAGAGGACGCGCCAGCCCAGCTTCTCGAAGAAGAGGCGGAAGGGGACCATCAGGCGGCCGCCCGCCGTCTGGAGGCCGGCGCCGGCCTCCTCCGGCCCAGCCCCGGCCAGCCCCGGGAAGGGGCGCCCGTCCAGCAGAAGGGCGGGGCCGCCCGCCTCCATGGGCGGGAGCCCGGCGGTGGAGAAGCGGGCGCGGACGAGGAAGGGCTCCGCTCCCCCGGCGGTGAGGACGACGCCCTCCACCGTGTAGACGTAGCTCCGCCCCACCGCGAGCGGCCTCCGCGGCAGGAGGACGACCGTCTCCTCCAGCTCCCGGCGCTCGGGGGAGTCGCCGCCGGGCGTCAAGAGCCAGAAGGGGACGGGCTCCCCGCCCGCCTCGCGCAGGCTGGCCGAACGGACCTCCACCCCCTCGACGGCGCTTCCGTAGAAGCCGACCGTGATCGGGTAGCCGGTGGGGTAGGAGGCGCCCGGCACCAGCTTCAGCGGGTCCGGCACCTCGCCCGGGTAGAAGGCGGTGGGCACGGCGGGCTGGCCGTCGTAGGGGTAGGCGACGGGCCCGCCCAGGCCCGGCACGGGCACCGCGCCCAGCACCATCACCGACGCCCAGCGGTCGGAGCCGGCGGGAAGCGGCGCCCGGCTGTAGCCGGCCGCACGGTTGCCGGGGTCGAGGAGGGCGACGCGGTGGTAGACCGAGTCCAGCCAGGCGGCCAGCGAGGCAGCGGGCGAGGTGGCCCCGGCCTCGATCACCTCGCGCGCCTCAGGCCAGGGGGCGCCGTAGGCGCGGGCCCGGTCGAGCGGCCCGGCGCCGGTGAAGCCGGCCCTGCCGGCCTCCTCCTGGTGGACGGTGGCGTCCAGCGGCTCCCCGGGTCGGTTCAGCTCCAGGTAGAGCAGGTGCGAGCGCG
>JAIMAT010000052.1 GCA_023511835.1 Bacillota bacterium
GCAGCGCACGGCGCCCGCCGCCTCAGCCGGCCGCCTGGGCCGTGCCGCGGAGGCGGCCGGCGGCGTCGGCCACCGCCTCGACGATGGGCTGGTAGCCGGTGCAGCGGCAGATGTTGCCCGAGAGCGCCTCGCGGATGGCGGCCTCGTCCGGCTCGGGGTTCTCCTGGAGAAAGGCGAGGCTGGTCATCAGGAAGCCCGGCGTGCAGAAGCCGCACTGGAGCGCATGGTGCTCCAGGAAGGCCTCCTGCAGCGGGTGGAGCCGTCCGTCCGCCTCCGCCAGCCCTTCCACCGTGCGCACCTCGGCGCCGTCCGCCTGGACCGCCAGCATCAGGCAGGAGCGGACCGCCCTCCCGTCCACCAGCACCGTGCAGGCTCCGCAGACGCCGTGTTCGCAGCCCAGGTGCGTGCCGGTGAGGCCGAGCCCCTCGCGCAGCCAGTCGGCCAGGGTGAGGCGCACCTCCACCTCGTCCTCCACCTCGCGCCCGTTGACCC
Organism: Bacillota bacterium; assembly: GCA_023511835.1. Classification (NCBI taxonomy): domain Bacteria; kingdom Bacillati; phylum Bacillota; species Bacillota bacterium. The sequence goes on from JAIMAT010000052.1 coordinate 493, forward strand.
GGACGCGGATGCGCTTTCTCTCCAGTACCTCCGCCAACGCTCTCCCTCCTCGCCCGCCCCTCAGGCGGCCTCCAGGCCGGCGCGCCGCCAGGCCGTCTCCAGAGCGCGCCGCGTCAGGACCTCCGCCAGGTGGCGACGGTACTCGGCCGAGGCGTGGATGTCCGCCTCCGGCTCCACCGCCTCCCGCACCTGCCGGGCCACCTCGGCGAAGAGCCGCGCCGAGGGGCGCTGGCCGCGCAGGCTCTCCTCGGCCGCCGCCGCCTTGAACGGCCCGGCGCCCACACCCGTCAGCGCCAGACCGGCGGCGGCGATGCTCCCGTCCCCGGCGAAGGTCAGCTGGGCCGCCACGCCCACCAGGGCGAAGTCGCCCGCGCGGCGGCTGAACTCCACGAAGGCGGCGCCGCTGCGCGGAGGCGCCACCGGCAGGCGGATCCCCTCGACCAGCTCCTCCGGCTCCAGCGCGGTGGTGAGAAAGCCGAGGAAGAACTCCCCGGCCGGCAGTGCCCGCCTCCCCGAGCGGCTGCGCAGGAGCACCTCGCCGTCCAGTGCCGTCAGCACGGCCGGCAGCTCGGCCGCGGGGTCCGCGTGGGCCACGCTGCCGCAGAGCGTGCCGCGGTTGCGGATCTGCGGGTGGCCGATCTGGCGCACCGCCTCGTGCAGAAGCGGAAGGCGCTCGCGCACCAGCGCCGAGCGCTCCGCCTGGCGGTGGCGGACCAGCATGCCCAGCTCGAGGAAGCCGTTCCGCTCCTCGATCCGGTCCTGGCCGGGGAGGCGGTTGACGTCCACCAGCACTTCCGGCCGCACGAGGCGAAGGTTGAGCAGCGGCATCAGGCTCTGGCCTCCGGCGAGCACTTTCGCCTCGCCGCCGTAGCGGCCGAGCAGCTCCAGCGCCTCCTCCAGGCTGGAGGGCGCCGCGTAGGCGAAGCGCGGCGGCTTCATGACCGGCCCGCCTCCTCCCGCCCCGTCCGCCTCTCCACCTCGCGCGTGAGGGCGGAGAAGAACTGTCCCGTGATCAACTTGGCCACGCCTCCCAGCATCCGCTGTCCCACGCCGGCGATGGTGCCGCCCGCCTGCGCCTCGCCGGTGTAGCTCAGGCGGGTCCCGCCCTCCTCCTCGGCGAGGGAGAAGTGGAGTTCGGCGTTGACAAAGCCCGGACCTCCCTGGCCGGAGACGGCCAGCGTGTAGGCCTCGGGCCGGTGCGCGTCACGGATCTCGATGTGCCCGCTGTAGCGGCCCCGGACGGCGGCGATGCCCAGCTCCAGCTCCGCGTCGTAGGCGCCCTCGCCCGCCCGGCGCAGCTCCTTGCATCCCGGGATGCAGCGCGCCAGCACCTCGGGGTCCATGAGTAGGTCGTAGACGACCGGGCGCGGGGCCCGGATCCGCTCTTCACCCTTGACCTGCACCTCTCGCCCTCCCCCCGCTCGACCCGATGCCGGGAACCCTTTCGACGCCGGCGGCAGGCCGCCCTCTTCCGCGCCGGGCCCCGGCGCGCTCCGGGCGCTCTTTTGCTATTTTCTGCTGAATTTAATAATCATATCCAGCGAAGGATTGCGATGGAATTTTCTCAGGAAGATACTTAATTCCACCCCACGGCTTCGCCGGACCGCTGCGGCGGCCCGGCCGGCGCGGAAAGGAGGGTCCATCCCCTTGGCCACCGCCGAACGTGCGCTCGGCCGCCTCCCGGCCGAGCTCCCCGCGGAGCGGGGGCTCCGAAGCTGGCTCGCCACCGTCGATCACAAGCGCATCGGGATCCTCTACCTGGTCACTTCCTTCGTTTTCTTCGCCGTCGCCGGGGTCGAGGCGCTGCTCATGCGCACGCAGCTGATCCAGCCCGGAAACCGGCTCATCGGGCCCGGCCTCTTCGACCAGCTGCTCACCATGCACGGGACGACCATGCTCTTCTTCGCCGTCCTGCCCATGGAGACCGCCTACTTCAACTACATGATGCCGATCATGATCGGCGCCCGCGACGTCGCCTTCCCCCGCCTCAACGCCCTCAGCTACTGGCTCTACCTGGCCGGCGGCCTCTTTCTCTACTCCAGCTGGTTCCTGGGCGGGGCGCCCGACGCGGGCTGGTTCAACTACGCACCGCTGGCCGGCGCGTACGCGGGGCCGGGCGAGGATTTCTACCTGCTGGGGCTTCTGATCTCCGGGCTCTCCTCCATCGTCTCCTCCGTCAACCTGGTGGTCACCGTGCTGCGCATGCGCGCGCCCGGCATGACGCTGCTCCGCGTCCCGGTCTTCGCCTGGGCCAGCCTGATCACCGGCCTCCTCATCCTCTTCGCCATGCCGCCCTTCACCGTCGCCATGATCCTGCTTCTTTTGGACCGCTGGGCGGGAAGCGGCTTCTTCGTGCCGGCCATGGGCGGCAACGCGCTTCTCTGGCAGCACCTCTTCTGGATCATGGGCCATCCCGAGGTCTACATCCTGGCCGTCCCCGCCTGGGGCGTCATCTCCGAGGTGATCCCCACCTTCGCCAGGAAGCCGCTCTTCGGCTATCGCGGCACCGTGGTCGCCCTCTTCGCCATCGCCGCCATCTCCTTCACCGTCTGGTCGCACCACATGTACGCCACCGGCATGGGGCCGGTGGTCAACGACGCCTTCATGATCACCACCAAGCTCGTCTCCTGGCCGACGGCGGCGCTGGTCTTCACCTGGCTGGCGACGCTCTGGGGCGGCCGCATCCGTTACACTGCGGCCATGCTCTACGCCGTCGGCTTCCTTCCCGTCTTCATCGTCGGCGGGCTGACAGGGCTGATGCTGGCCACGGCGCCGGCCGACCTGCAGCTGACCGACACCTACTTCGTCGTGGGGCACTTCCACTACGTGGCCGTCGGCGGCATCCTCTTCAGCATGCTGGCCGCCGCCTACTACTGGCTGCCCAAGATGACGGGCCGCATGCTGGACGAGCGCCTGGGGACGTGGAGCTTCTGGATCACCTTCGCCGGCTTCAACCTGACCTTCTTCCCCATGCTCCTCAGCGGGCTCTACGGCATGTCGCGGCGCATCTACACCTACCCGTCCGAGCTGGGCGTGGGCACCTACAACCTCCTCTCCACCGTCGGCGCCTACATCCTCGGCGCGGGCGTGCTGATGACCGTCGGCAACATGCTCTGGAGCCTCTTCCGCGGCGCCGAGGCGGGCGCCGACCCGTGGGACGGCCGTACCCTGGAGTGGTCGGTCCCCTCGCCCGTACCCGTCTACAACTTCGTCCGCATCCCGGTCGTCCGCGGTCGCGACGCCCACTGGCTGGCCAAGCGCGCCGCCGAGGAGCCGACCCGGCCGGCGGGCGGGGAGGGTGCGGGGCTGATCCGCCTCCCCTCGCCCACGCTCCTGCCGCTCCTCCTGGCTGCCGGCGTCCTGATCCTCGCCTACGGCGGCTTCTTCCGCCAGTTCCCGCTGGCGCTGGCCGGGGCGGCGCTCACCGTCTACTCGCTCTTCCGGCAGATGTTCGAGGCCGATCACGGCTACCTGGTGGAGGTCGGGCCCTCGGAGGAAGCCGGCACGCTCTCGCACGGCTGACGGCCGGCCCGCCGCCGGCGGCGGGGGCGGCGCCCTGCCGGGCCCGCCGCCCCCGCCTTTCCCTCCGCGCTCAGCGCTCCGCCTGGGCGGAGAGCGCCGACCGCTCCGCCTCCGGGAGGCGGAGCTCCGCGGCCGCCAACGCTTCCTCCCACTGGGCGAGCGTGCGCGGGCCGACCAGCGCCGAGCTGACCTCCTCACGGCCGAGCAGCCAGGCCAGCGCCACTTGGCCGGGGGTCCAGCCCGTCCGCGCCGCCGCCTCGCACACCGCACGGGCCGCCGCCTGGGCGCGGGGCGTCAGGCGGCGCTCCTGCCAGGTGGGGTTCTGCCAGGCGCGCGAGCCCTGGGGGATCCCCTCCAGGTACTTCCCCGTCAGGATCCCGCCCGCCAGCGGGCTGTAGGCCAGCAGGCCGACGCCCTCGTGGGCGCAGAGGGGGAGGAGCTCCTCCTCCGCCTGGCGGTAGACCAGGTTGTAGCGCGCTTGGACGGCCACCGGCCGCTGCCATCCCCGCGCCTCCGCCCTGCCCAGACCCAGCGCCAACTGCCAGGCGGCCCAGTTGGAGACGCCCACATAGCGGATCTTCCCCTGTCGGACCAGGGCGTCCAGCGTCTCCAGGCTCTCGTCCAACGGGACGGAGGGGTCCCAGAAATGGAGCTGGTAGAGATCGATCCAGTCCGTGCGCAGGCGGCGCAGGCTCGCCTCCACCGCCAGGTGGAGATACCTCCTGCCCAGCCCCTGCCCCAGGCCGGTGGGACGCCCCCCCTTGGTGGCCAGGAGGACCCGCCAGCGCCGGCCGCGCAGGATCTCGCCCAGCATGCGCTCCGCCTCGCCGTCGGCATAGACGTCCGCCGTGTCGATGAGGTCGACGCCCGCCTCCAGCGCGCGGTCCACGATCCGGCGCGCCTCCCCGAGGCCGGTCTTCTCGCCGAACATCATCGTCCCCAGGCCGATCACCGGCACCGTCAGCCCGCTTCGTCCGAGAGGCCGACGCTGCATCGCCCGACCCCACCTCCCGCCGCCTAGGCCTCCTTGCCCGGCTCCGGCGCCGGCAGCCCCTCCCCCGCCGCTCCCGCGGCCGGCGCGCCGGTCGCGGAGCGCGCTCCGGCCGCGCCCCCGCGCGCCGCCAGGCTGACGCCTCCCACCACCAGGAGGCCTCCGCCCAGCGACCAGCCGTCGGGCCGCTCGTGCAGGAGGAGACTTCCCCAGAGCGCGCTGAAGACGGGGAGGAGGTTGTTGAAGCTGATGGCGCGCGCCGAGCCGATCCGGCCGACGCCGCCGTTCCACGCCCAGGTGGCGAGGACCGAGGCGCCCAGCGCCACGTAGAGCACGCCCGCCAGGGCGGGGGCGCCGACGACCAGGCGCGGCCCCGCTCCGTAGGCCGCCTTCCAGGCACCGCCGGCCAGCCACTCCAGGGCGGTCAAGAGCGCCAGCGGCGGCAGGCCGGCCAGCGCCGACCAGGCCGTCACACCCAGCGCCACGCCCGCCTCGCCGCCCTCCCCCCGCGCCCGCAGGGCGGCCCGCCACGTCCCCGCCGCCCGCTCGGCGCCCAGGGTGTAGACCGCCCAGAAGAGGGCGGCCAGGAGCATCAGCACGTCCCCCGCCCGCACTCCCCCCGGGCCGCCGCCTCCCCGCCCGCCGGCAGGCGCCAGGAGGATCATGGCCACCCCGGCCACGGTCGCCAGCGCGCCGGCCACCTGCCGCCAGCCCGGGCGCATGCCGGCCAGGGCGGCCAGGAGGAGGCCGAAGACGGGCGTCGTCGACTGGAGCAGCGTCGCCCGGAAGACGGCCGTGGTGTGCAGCGCCAGGTAGACGGCCGGTGTGAAGAGCGCCACGCCGCTCAGGCCCATCCACGCCAAGACCGGCCGCGCCGACCGCGGAGGAAGACCCAGACCCTGGCGCCGCGCCAGCGCCAGAAGCACGGGCGTCGCCACCAGCCAGCGGGCCAGGCTGAGCGTGACGGGCGGGAGGCTCCCCGCCAGGAGCCTCCCCGCCAGGAAGTTTCCGCTCCAGAGGAGGGGCGCCACCACCAGCAGCAGATAGGCGCCCTCCGGCGCGCGCCCCTCCCGCCCGCTCCCGTCCATGGGCCACCCTCCCGGGGCCGCGCCCGCCGCCCCTCGCCCCGCGCCGCCCGTCAGCGGCCCCGGCCGCGGCCGTCGAGCGCCGGCCTCAGCAGGAGCTGAAACCACACTCCAGGCACTTGACGCAGCCGTCCTGATGGACGGCGATGGCGCCGCAGACGGGACAGAGGTCGATGTCCTTGGGGCTTCGCGGCCGCCGGCTCCTCTCCCTCCCGGCGGGACTCCCGGCGGGCTCCGCCGCCGGCGGGTCGGCTCGCCGCTCCCCGGGAGCCTCCGTGGCCGCCTGCTCCTCCTCCGCGGTGCCGGCGGCGCCGCCCTGGCCGTCGGGCCAGGTCCCGGCCAGGATCCGCCCCAGCGCGTCCGGCACCGAGCGGATCCGGTAGGGGCCGAAGCCCACCGACTGGCTGCCGCCGATGCCGATCAGCTGCTCGGCCACCGCGTCCGGGTCGACTCCCGAGCGGAGCGCCAGCGAGATCAGCCGTGCCAGCGCCTCGGTCAGGGCGCTGACGTCGGAACCGGCCTTGCCGATCTGCGTGAAGAGCTCGAAGGGCCGCCCGTTCAGCTCGTTGACGGTAACGTAGAGGTTGCCCAGCGGCGTCCGGATGCGCGTGGTCCGCCCGGTCAGCACCTCGGGCCTCGCCTCCGGCCTGAGCCGCGGCTCCCGCTCCCGCCCGGCCGCCGCCGGGCCGACAGCGGCGCGGTCGGCGGCCGCGGCGGGCACCCGGGCGGCCTCCGCAACACGCCGATCCTCCTCGTGCCGGGCCGCCAGCACCTGCTCCTGACGCGACTGGTCGCGGTAGACCGTGACGCCCTTGCAACCCAGGTCATAGGCGAACATGTACAGCTCCGCCACCTGCTCTTCCGTATAATCGGCCGGCGCGTTGGCGGTCTTGGAGATGGAGGAGTCGGTCCACTTCTGGACGGCGGCCTGCATGCGCACATGCTCCTCCGGCGTCAGGTCCATGGCCCCGACGAAGTAGGGCGGCAGCTCCTCGCCCGGATGCGCCTCCATCCACTCCTCGGCCACGCGTACGTACTGGACGTCCTCGCCCAGCCGCGAGCGGCGCGTGAACTTGAGCGCGTAGAAGGGCTCGATGCCGGTGGAGGTGTCGACCATGGTTCCCACCGTCCCGGTGGGCGCCTGGGTGAGGAGCGTCACGTTCCGGATCCCGTGCCGGCGGACGGCCTCCCGGATCTCCTCCGGCATCCGCCGCATGAAGCCCGACTCCAGGAACTTCTCCGCCTCGAAGGCGGGGAAGGGCCCCTTCTCCTTCGCCAGCTCCACCGAGGCCCGGTAGGCCTCGAGCGCGATGAAGCGGTAGAGGCGCTCGGTGAACTCCACCGCCTCCGGCGAGCCGTAGCGGAGACCCAGGCGGATGAGCAGCTCACCCAGCCCCATGGTGCCGGCGCCCACGCGCCGCTCGCGCATCTGGTTCTGCCGGTTCTCCTCCATGAAGTAGGGCGTCGCGTCCACCACGTCGTCCAGGAAGCGGACCAGCGTCCGGACGGAACGGCCCAGCTTCTCCCAGTCCACGTCCCTTCCGCTATCGTCCACCATCCGGGCCAGGTTGACGTGGCCCAGCGTGCAGACGCCCCAGGCCGGAAGCGGCTGCTCGGCGCAGTTGTGGACCACGAGGCCGTTCGCGGCAAAGGCGTGGACCTCCGCGACGTTCAGGTCGTAGACGGGCTCCTCACCGTCGGGCACCAGTTCCTGGAACGTCGCGACGAATTCCTCGCGGTACGGCCCCCTCGAGTAGGAATCGACGATCGCCTGCAGGCGTTCCCGCTTACGGGACTGCAGGAAGCCGACTTCCTGTTGGAACCGGACCAGGGACGCGCCCATGATGCGCAGGTCGCTCAGCTCCTGCCTCCAGTACCGCGCTCGCCCGCCGTGTCCGTCGGGAAGCGACTGCCATCCCGCTGGACGCCGTTCGCGATAGATTCGGCTGTAAATCCCGAAATGGAGCAAGAGCAGCTGGACGCCCCGCAGGAGTTCCGCCGACTTCGACGAGAGGACTACCGCGCTGCGCGACTTCTCGCCCGTTTCGACGTGCCCGTCGGCACTGAACAGGGCCCGCAGGAAGCCGAGCTGCATCTCCCGGCTCCCGCGGAAGACCGATTCGGGTACGCGCAGCTTCTCCTCCAACAGTCCGTGCTCCGCCGCCAGCTCCCTCAGCCGGCTCGACGAAACCCGATCCTCGACCTCGGTGGCCGTCACCACACCGACCGCATAGTTCCGCCCGTTGGTCGAGGAGCGAACAACCCTGTTGACGGCTTGCGCGAAGAGCGGCGCCAGCTCCGCCTTCTCCTCGCCGAAGAAGGAGAGGACGACTCTGTCCTCTTTGAGCGTCCCGTCGCCCACCAGCCAGCCGAGCACCAGACCGAGATCGTAGGAGCCGGTCCGGCCGAAGCCACCCGTCCGCTCCTGCACGTAAATGCGGTCACCGGGTTGCAGGTGACGCGCTTCCACCCAACCGCGCTCCGTCATCACACGGTGGTCGGCCGTGAGGCGCAGCTCGAATCCTTCCTTGGTCCGGAGCCTGTAAACCGGCTTCACACCGGTCATCCAGACCGGGGAGGCCAGCGCCCGGGGCTTCGCGCCGAAACGTCGGTCGACGACGACGACGTTTTCGCCCCCTTCGCGAAAGAGGTCGACGGCGGGGATGAGACCCCGGTCGGTGGAGATCAGCGTCTCGCCGGTGACGCACGGGTTGGTGCAGACCAGCCGATTGAAATACCACGAGTTCGACTCCTTCTCGTGGCGCGTGGAGAAGACCACGCCCGGCTCGGCCGACTCCCAGGCGGCGTGGATGATCTCCCGCCAGACCTCGCGCGCCGGCCGCCGCTCGTAGACGATCTTCGGGAGGCCGCGCGCCTCCCAGTCGTCGAAGTCGCCGCGCCAGATCTCGTCGTAGCCGGGGGTGGAGGTGTCGGGGAACCAGAACTCCCACTCCCGGTCTTCCTTGACCGCCTGCATGAAGTCGTCGGTGACGCGGAAGGAGATGTTGGCGTTCTCCACCCGGCCGGGCTGCTTTTTAATATCGACGAAGCGCTTCCAGTCGGGGTGGCGGATGTCGAGCTGGAGCATCAAGGCGCCCCTCCGGCTCCCGCCTTGCTCGATCAGCCCGGTCGCCATGGAGTAGAGCTCCATCCAGGAGACGGCGCCCGAGCTCCGCCCGTTGACCGAGCGGACGGGCGCCCGGAAAGGCCGCAGCGAGGAGACGTTGATGCCCACGCCACCGCCCCTGGACATGATCTCGATCATCTGCCCCAGCGTCTCGACGATGCCCTGGCGCGAGTCGCGGGGGCTGGGGATGACGTAGCAGTTGTAGAGCGTCAGGTCGAGGCCGGTGCCGGCGCCCGCCCAGACGCGGCCGCCCGGGATGATGCGCAGCGCCGCTATCTCTTCGGCGAACTCGCGCGCCCACCGCTGGCGGCGCTCCTCGTCGGGCTCCACCTGGGCGATGCCGCGCCCGATGCGCCCGGCCACCTCCTCCAGCGTCGTCTCCAGCGGCCGATCGCAGCTCAGGCGGGAGCGTTCCAGCTCCTCGCCCCTGGACTCCCCCGTCAGCAGGCGGACGCGGAGGCGGTCGCCCTCCACCGCCAGCACCTCCGCCAGCTCCTTCTGGGGCCACTTCGGGTCCTCCCGCGTGGGCACCACCGCCAGGTCGCCCACCTGGAAGGCGCGCTGCAGATCCTTGCGGGTGTAGCGGTCGACGAAGATCTTCCAGGAGAGCTCGGTGGGCAGCCCGCCGAAGGGCTTGGCCGACCATGGACGGAGGTCGGACTTCCTGGCCATAACCCCAACTCCTTCAGGCGCGGCCGCGGCGGACCGGCCGCCTTCGCGGCGACGGCCGGCCCGGCCAGGCCGGTACCACTATATCTTGTGTTGCATATCCGTACGCTCCACCAGATCTTGGACGTGGGGAGAACTTACACCGCCGCGTCAGGATTCCTGCTCGTCCAAGCGTACTCTTCAGGGCGAATTTTGCCGGCTTTAGGCGGGGAAGAGCCGGGGACGGTCGCCGTGAAGTCGATTTCACAACACGAAAACCGCCAGGAAGTAGCCCAGAAGCAAGGCGCCGCCAACAGGGACGGCCAGGCGCGCCCACTCCCCCATGCGGATGCGCAGCCGCGAGGCGGTGATGATATTCGGAATGTTGCCCGGGACGAGCATGCCGCCCGAGACCAGCAGCCCGAGCAGGATCGACTCCACCTGCAGGCCGGTCATGCGCGGGCTCAGCTCGGCCGCCGCCAGCGTGGCGTTGTCCAGGACGGCGCTGAGCAGGTTGATCCAGTAGAGATAGGCGGGGTGGAGCGCCAGGAGGTAGCGGTCGATCACTTCCTCGTAGGCGGCGCCCAGGAAGCTGAGCCCGACCACGAAGAGGTAGATCTTGACGGCTCGCAGCAGCACGTCGAGGTAGGACTCCTCCGGCGCCTCCGGGACCTCCTCGCCGCCCCCGGCCTCCCGCGCCCGCGCGCGCGCCGTGGCGGCGCCCGCGGCCGCCGCCAGCAGGAGTAGACCCGGCAGCACATAGCGGCCGAGCGTCCGGAAGAGGAACCAGAAGTCCTGCTGCAGGCGGCTGACGGCGATGGTGGCCAGCGGCTCGCCCACCGGCGTCAGCGCCGCCCCCAGGCCGATGGCGAAGCAGCCCAGGACGGCCAGCCGGATCTGGGAGGCGCGGCCAAGACGCATGGCGTGGAGGAGCGAGGCCAGCACCAGCGAGGCGACGATGGCGGTCACCACGCTGGAGAGAAGGCCCAGGAGCAGGACGAGGAGGGCGGCGAAGAGCGGCAGCGGAACGCGCTCCACCAGGCGCGCCACCGCCTCCTCCAGCCGCTCCCGGAACCACTTGAAGAGCAGGCTGGCCACCAGCACCGCCGCGCTGATGGCCAGCGGCTCCCGCGCGGCGTGGAGGACGAGCGGCCGCTGGAGGACGCCGGCCACCAGCGCGGCGAGAAGGCCCATGGCGAAGAGGAAGAACTCCAGGTTCTCCTCGACGGCGCGGACGAGAAAGGGCAGCAACAGGACCAGCAGCAGGATGACCAGCAGCTCCAGCTCCACCAGGGCACCTCCCGTGGCGCCGGGTGACGGGGCCATTCTACCCGAAGAGCGGCGGCCTCCGGACCGGTGCCGCGCGGTCCGAGGGCGCTCCGTTGCGGCGCCCGAGCCGGGCGTGCTATAGTTAGGCTCCGGACCGGGACCCCATCGTCCAGCGGCCTAGGACTCCACTCTTTCAAGGTGGCGACCCGGGTTCGAATCCCGGTGGGGTCACCAGGATTTGCGGGACGTGGAGCCGGCGGCTCCCTGACCTTTTCCGGGCGCGTAGCTCAGCGGTGGAGCGTTCGGTTCACATCCGAAAGGTCGCAGGTTCGAACCCTGCCGCGCCCACCACCTCCGGAAGCCCGAACCCCCGAGGGGTTCGGGCGTTTTCGTTTTCTCGCCCCGTGGGAAGGGGACTGGTGCGCTCTTGACACCGGCGGTGCGTTGCCCGATGATGCCCCACCGGGTATCTGTCCGCCCCTCGCTTCCCGGCGCGCGGCCGGAAGGAGGCGGAGGGCGCATGCGATGGAGGAACCTGAAGGCCAGCTGGCGGATGGTCCGCGACTTCCTGGCCGGGTGGCGGCGCTACCGGCGGCGCCTCGGGCAGGACGAGGTCTGGATCCGCAACTTCGCCCGCAGCAAGGGGCTGCAGGTCAACCCGCACTGGATGATGCGCACCAACCTGAAGATCTGGATCGAGGAGAACCGCGACCTGTACGGCAGCCAGCAGTGCCCCTGCTTCGAGCCCAGCGGCGATCCGGCGCTGGACCGGAAGCTGATGTGCCCGTGCAAGTTCGCGCTGGCCGACATCGAGGCCACCGGCACCTGCCACTGCACGCTCTTCGGCCGCGCGGACCTCGGCCCGGCCGACTTCGCGCGGGCGGAGGCGCGGTTGCAGGAGGAGTACCGGCCACGATTGAAGCTGGAGGGGAACCGCCTGGACACCCGCGGCTGGCCGCTCAACCCCCGCCGCGGTCTCCCGGTACCGGACCCGATGCACCAGGTGAAGCAGGCGCTCCAGCAGACGTCGGGCGACCTGGTGGTGCTGGTCGACCGGCAGGGCTCCGTCCGCAACCTCGAGCGCCTGGCCGAGGCGCGAGGCTACGGCTTCGAGAGCCGGGAGAGCGGCGAGGGCCTCTGGGAGGTCACGCTGCGGCGCTGAGCGCCCGGGGCCGCCTGAAGGGCGGCGGGTACCCGGCGGGTACCCAGGACGACCGGCGCGCCGCTCCCGGATAGGCGGACGAAACCGAAGAAAGGGGCCGAGCGCTGCGGGAGGGGGCGGGCAGATCCCTTCACTCCAACTTTCCGGCTCTCTCCTCCAGGCTCTTCTCCAGCTCGATCTCGTCGCGGATCGGGATGCCGTGGTCGCCCCGCTCGGGGATGGCAGGCTTCAGCCTGCGCGCCCGGCGCCGGCATGGACCGCGGCGATCCGGTAGCCGCGCAGCTGGTAGAAGCGGAGCGCCTCCAGGTTGTCGTTGGAGGTGACCAGCCAGAGGCGCCGGCAGCCGGCGGCCCGGGCGCGTTCCTCCACGGCGCCGAGGAGCGCGCTGCCCACGCCCCTGCCGGGCTGGGCGGCATCGAGGCTGACCAGCTCGCACTCCCCCTCCTCGAAGCGCCAGGTGGCGGCGCCGGCCGGCTCGCCGTCCAGAAAGGCGATCACCGTCCGGAGCGACTCCAGACGGTGAAGACGCCCGCGTGTGACCATGACGGTGCCGCCCCACCGCTGCCGCCAGAGCTCCTCGAGCCAGGCGCGCTCCGCCTCCCCCTCCGCCTCCACGACGCGCAGCCGCGCCGCAGCGGGCACCTGCGGGTCCGCGGCGGCCCCTGCGGCGAGCGGCGCCGCCCCCAGCAAGGCGGCCGCTTCCTCCGGGAAACGGAGGTCGGTGTCGGGCGCCGGCCGGCCGAGCCACCGGCCGGCGAGGACGATCTGCCCCTTGTGGTGGAACTCGTGGGTGATCGGGTGGGTGAGGAGCCAGCGTGGCGTCATCTCCCTCCTCTCGCCGCGCCAGCTGCGCGCCAGCGGCCGGTCGAGCTCCCCCTCGAAGCGGCCGAGGAAGCGCTCCACGAGCCGGTCGACCTCGGTAAAGAGGGCGCGCGCCCGGCGCACGTCTGGAACCTCCTCGGGGGACGGCGCCGAGATCCTATCCTCCTCCAGCCCCACCACCGCCAGCCAGGTGACGTAGCACTCGGCGACATGGACGTGGCGGTCGCGAACGCTCTCGCCCGTCAGAAGCTCGAGAGGCCGCCGGTAGAGCTCGGCCGGCCAGTCCTCCAGATACTCCAGGAGCGCCTGGCGCGTCGCCCGCACCCAGCCGTAGACCGTGCGAATCCCGTTCACCGGCCTCAGTCCCAGGTGGGCGGGGGCGAGTCGTCGCCCCCGCGGAAGCGCTCGGCGTCGACGCCCGCCTTGGAGAGTACTTCCTCGTCGGCCAGGATCGGGCAACCGGCGCGGACGGCGATGGCGATGCCGTCGCTGGGGCGGCAGTCCACCTCCAGCACCCCGTGCGCGGTGGCCACGTCCACCTGCCCGATGAAGGTCTCGCCGCGGATGTCGTGGACCAGCACCTGCTCGATGCGGCCGCCCAGCTCGCGGACGACGTGCAGCAGCAGATCGTGGGTGAGCGGGCGCGGCGGCCGGGCGCCGCTCAGGCCGATGGCGATGGCCTCCGCCTCGCTGGCACCGATGGTGATGGGCAGGGCGGTCTTGGCCTCCTCGTCGACCAGCACCACGACGTGGCTTTTCTCGCCGTCGAGGGTGACCACCTCGAGGACGCGCTCGACGCGCATCGGCACCATCTCGGCTCATCCCCCTTCCCCTTCCGGCCCCCGCAGGCCCCCCGGCTCCGCCAGGCCCTCCAGGCTCTCCAGCAGGAGCGGAACCGGCAGGCCGACCACGTTGGTGTAGTCGCCGTGAATCCACTCCACCAGGACCGCTCCCAGCCCCTGCACGGCGTACGCCCCCGCCTTGTCCATCGGCTCGCCCGTGGCCACGTACCGTTCCGCCTCGCCCGCCCGGAGCGGGCGCAGGTGCACCTCGGTCCGCCGGTGGGCGACGCGGGCCACCCGCGCGGAGGGCTCCCTCCCCGCGCCCGGTGCCAGGAGCGCGATGCCGCTGTAGACGAGGTGCGTCCGCCCCGCCAGGCGCCGGAGCATGCGCACCGCCTCGGCGGCATCGGCCGGCTTGCCCAGGATCTCGCCGTCCAGGACGACCACGGTGTCCGCCCCCAGGATCCAGGCGGACTCGCCCGCCGCGCCGAGGCGCCCGGCCACGGCCAGCGCCTTGTGCAGCGCCAGCTCCTCCACCAAGCGCGCGGGCGGCAGCCCGGGCGGCTTGGGCTCGTCCACCCCGGGTGGCACCACCTCGAAGCGGAAGCCCAGCGCCTCCAGAAGCGCCCGCCGGCGCGGCGAGCTGGAGGCCAGGATCAGGCGCAAGCCGGAACCCCCTTCAGAGCGTCCGGTCCAGGCGGAGCGTCGCTCCCAGGAGCACCTCCGCGCCCAGCACCAGGTCCTCGGGGCGGGTCGCTTCCTGAGGCACGTGGGAGTATCCGCCCAGGCTGGGCACGAAGAGCATGCCCACCGGGGCGAGGTGCGCCATGCTCTGCGCGTCGTGGCCGGCCCGGCTGTCCAGGCGCGGCACTTCGCGGCCCGGACCCAGCCTCGCCCGGGCGGCCTCCTCCAGCACTTCGGTCACCCGGGGATCGCACCGCGTGGGCGGATCCCAGGCGCCCAGCTCGAACTCGGCCGTGCACCGCTCCCGCTCGGCCGCCAGCTCCGCCACCCGCGCCGTCAGGCCCTCCAGCTCGGCCAGCTCGGCCGCCTCCAGGGCGCGAAACTCGCCCTCGAGGCGGGCCGTGCCGGGGATGACGTTGACCGCCCCCGGCTCCAGCCCGAGGAAGCCCACCGTGCCCACGGCGCCCTCGTCCCTCTCCAGGATCTGCTCGCGAAACTCGAGGAGGAAGCGTGCCGCCGCCAGGCCGGCGTCCCGCCGGTCGCGCATCTCGGTGGTGCCGGCGTGATTGGCCTCGCCGCGGAAGAGGAGACGGAAGCGGCGGATGCCGACGATGCCGCGCACCACGCCGACGGGGACGCCCATACGGTCGAGCCGGCCTCCCTGCTC
>JAIMAT010000053.1 GCA_023511835.1 Bacillota bacterium
AAGGGAAAATGGTGCTGGCGACCATAGTCCGAAAGGATCAGGGGGGCGGGGCGCGGGCGCGCGGAAGGGCGGCGCGGACGGGGTCGCGCCGCCCTTCGCGGGGACGACTTCCTTGGGCGGGGAGCCGCCGCGCGGCTTCGGCTCAGCTGCCCACCACGAAGCTGGCGGCGAAGAGCGCGGCCACGATCCAGAGCGCCCAGTGCACCTCGCGCGCCCGGCCCGTGGCCAGCTGGATGACGCAGTAGCTGATCAGGCCGTAGCCGATGCCGCGCGAGATGCTGTAGGTGACGGGGATGGTCAAGAGCGTGATGAAGGCCGGGAAGGCCTTGCCGAAGTCGTCGAAGGGGATCTCCCGCACCGCGCTCATCATCAGGAAGCCGACCACGATCAGCGCCGGCGCCGTCGCCTGCGAGGGGACCATGAGAAAGACCGGCGCGAAGAAGACCGAGACCAGAAAGAGCAGCCCGGTCACCACCGAGGTGAGGCCCGTGCGGCCGCCCTCCGCCACGCCGGCCGAGGACTCCACGTAGGTGGTCACCGAGGAGGCGCCGAAGAGGCCGCCGACCACGGCTGCCAGCGAGTCGACCAGCAGGATGTTGCGCAGGTTGGGCAGCCGCCCCTCCTTGTCCAGGAGTCCGGCCTCGCCGCCCACGGCCACCACCGTGCCCATGGTGTCGAAGAAGTCGGTCATCATGAAGGCGAAGACCGCGGCCAGCATGCCCAGCTTGAGCGCCCCGGCCACGTCCAGGCGGCCGATGGTGGTGAAGGAGGCCGCGCTGGGCACCTCCACCAGGTGCGTGCTCAGGTGGGTGATGCCCAGGGGGATGCCGATCAGGGTGGTGCCGAGGATGCCCAGCAGGATGGCGCCGCGCACGCGCAGTGCCGCCAGCACCGCGGTCAGCAGCAGGCCGATGATGGTGAGGAGGACGCCCTTCTCCGTCACCGGCCCGAAGGTGACCACGGTGGCGGGGCTGGCCACCACCAGCTTGGAGTCGACCAGGCCGATGAGGGCGATGAAGAGGCCGATGCCCACCCCGATGGCCTTCTTCAGGTGGACCGGGATGGCGTCCATCACTGCCTCGCGCACGTTGGTCAGCACCAGCAGGGTGACGATGGAGCCCTCGACGAAGACGACGCCCATGGCGGTCTGCCAGCTGACGTGCTGGCCGGTCACCAGGCCGTAGGCCAGGGCGGCGTTCAGCCCCATGCCTGAGGCCAGGGCGAAGGGGGCGTTGGCCGCCAGGCCCATGGCGATCGTCATGATGCCGGCCGCCAGCGCGGTGGCCACCGCCGCGCCCGCCTTGGGAACGCCCGCGGCGCCCAGGATGGAGGGGTTGACGAAGAGAATGTAGGCCATGGTCATGAAGGTGGTGAGACCGGCCGTCACCTCCACCGGGACCGTCGTCCCCCGCTCGCGCAGGTGGAAGACCCGGTCCAGGAAGGAGGTGGGGCGGCCCGCCTCCCGCGCTTCCTCGCGAGCCTGCAACACGCTCACTCCATGCGCCTCCCCGAAAATCCGAACATTATGACCACCAACGACGACAATGATCGGAGGACGGCGCGAGTGTAGCATGCCCAGGCGCCGCCTGACAAGGCGGGGGCCAGGGAGGGCTCCGCGGTTGGCGGCGCCTGGCGCGTCGCGGGCGCGGAGGCTTAGGAGGCGTGGGGGAGGAGCCGCGGCGGCTTCCGCGCGCGCGTCGCCTGCTCGAAGGCGTGGGCGATGCGGAGGAGCACCGGCTCGCTCCAGGCGGTGCCCATGAACGTGAGGCCGACGGGGAGGCCGCGCACGAAGCCGGCCGGAACCGTCACCAGCGGGTAGCCGGCGCGCGCCGCCGGGCCGGAGCTCCCCCAGACGCCCCGGTCGCCATTGACCGGGTCGATCAGCCAGGCGGGACCGCCGCTGGGCGCCACGAGGGCGTCCAGACGGTGACGGCGGAGCACCGCGTCGATCCCCTCTTCGCCGCCCAGACGGCGGCTCCGGGCCAGTGCCTCGCGGTAGGCCGCCTCCTCCAGCGAGCCCTTCCGGACCGCCATCTCGAAGAGCTCCTGTGCGAAGAACGGCATCTCCTCGGCGGCATGCTCCTCGTTCCAGGCGATCAGGTCGGCCAACGTGCGCACCGGGATCCCCGGCCGCCCGGCCAGGTAGGCCTCCAGGTCCGCCTTGAACTCGTAGAGGAGGACGGTCATCTCGTCCTCGTCCTCGCGGAAGCGCGAGGCCGAGGGCAGGTCGGCCGGGTCGACCAGCTCGGCGCCCAGGTCGCGCAGCACGCGAAGCGCCTCCTCGCAGACCGCGTCCGCCTTCTCGCTGAAGCCCCAGAAGCCCTCCCGCGCCACGCCCAGGCGGAGGCCGCGCATGTCCGGCTCCCCCAGCGCCCCCTCGTAAGGCGTCGCCGCGCGGAGGGATGCCGCCCTCGTGGCCGGGTCGCGCTCGTCCGGGCCGGCGATGACGGAGAGGAGCAGCGCCGCATCGCGCACGGTGCGCGCGATGGGCCCCACGGTGTCCTGGCTGTGGGCGATGGGTACCACGCCGGCGCGGCTGGTCAGGCCCACCGTCGGCTTCACGCCGACGACGCCGCAGGCGGCGGAGGGGCTGACGATGGAACCGTCGGTTTCGGTGCCCAGCGCCGCGGCGCAGAGGTTGGCGGCCACCGCCGCCGCGGAGCCGGAGCTGGAGCCGGAGGGGCTGCGGTCCAGCGCGTAGGGGTTGCGCGTCTGGCCGCCCCGCGCGCTCCAACCGCTGACGGAGTGCAGCGAGCGGAAGTTGGCCCACTCGGAGAGGTTGGCCTTGCCTAGGAGGACCGCGCCGGCCGCGCGGAGACGCGCGACGACGGTGGCGTCGCGCGGCGCCGGCGCGCCGGCCAGGGCCAGGGAACCCGCGCTGGTCCGCATCCGGTCGCCGGTGTCGATGTTCTCCTTGAGCAGGACGGGGATGCCGTGGAGCGGCCCGCGCACCCGCCCCTGCCGGCGCTCGGCGTCGAGCCGGGCGGCCTCTGCCTCCGCCTCCGGGTTGACCTCGACCACGGCGCGGAGCCCGGGCAGGCCAGGCCGGTCGCGGTCCAGGAGCGCGATCCGCTCCAGATAGAGGCGGACCAGCGCCAGCGCGCCCAGCTCGCCGCGCTCCATGGCCGCCTGCAGGTCCGCCAGCGTCGCCTCTTCCAGCGGTCCGGGGAAGCTCTCTCCCACCGCCCTCACCTCCGCCTCGGATGCAGAAGGCGGGGCCGCCCGGGACCGCCCCGCGCTCCAGGCCGGATTCGGGCGGCGGGAGGGAAGTTCCTCTCGGCAGGGCGGGGCGGGCCGCGGGACGGCGGGAGGCGGGCGGCGGCGAGGAACGGGTACGGAGAGGCCCCCGCCGCGGGGCGGGGGCCCGGGCCGCCGGAGAGTCCGCTCCGCCTACACCGGACGCCGCAGCCGGCGGGCCAGCTCCGGCCACTCCTCGGCTTCCACCCATCCTGCCAGGGCCAGCGTCAGCAGGAACAGGAGCACCGCGTCCGCCACGAGCCAGCTCATCGCCCTTGCCCTCCCCGTCCCTCCGCCGGCCGCCCGGGTTCGTTTCCTTCCCGCGGGGAAGAGGCGGAAGGCGGAGGGCGCACTACTAAAAACAGTTTCTACTCGGCATATGGACGATTCCCTTCCGCCGCCCCCGGGTCAGCGCAGGGGAGCGGCAGCGTCGCCGGCCGGCGCGGCCGCGCCCACGGCCCGGTCGTAGGCGGCCACCGCCCCGGCCACGTCGGCGGCGGGCACGTAGCTGAGCGAGGCGGAACCGCCGCCGCCGACCCGGGTCAGGAGGCCCAGCCAGCGGCTCTCCAGCAGGCCGCCGGCGGCCGGCAACTCGAAGAGGGCGCCGCCCGAGCAGCCCGGGAGCGCCGCCGGCGCCTCCGTCGCCACGGTCGTCCCCTCCGCGCCGGAGGCCAGGGGGCCTCCGCGGAAGCCGACCGGGAAGGACTGGAAGGTCCAGGCCGGCCCCCGCACGCAGTCGATCTCGCCCAGGGCGCCGGCCGCGGGCACCACGCCCGCACCGCCGGCACCGGCCTGGGGCAGGGCCAGCGGCTCCACCAGGTTGGGGTCGAGGGAGGGTACCTCCAGCACCGCCAGGTCGAGGCCGTCGGCGACGAAGACGCGCGTCGCCGGCAGCGCCAGGCTGGAGGAGGGGAGATGGACGGCCACGTCCTGCCAGCTGGAGCCGGCCGGCCCGAGGACGTGCGCCGCCGTCACCACCAGGATCCTTCGCGGCTGACCGGGAAGCGGGGCCGCCACCACGGTCCCGGTGCCCGTCCGGCTTCCCGGGCGGCCGCCGAGCGTATAGTCGACCTCCACCCCCACCTGGCTGGGGGTGGGCGTCGTGCGGCGGGCGTAGGGCGTGGCGCGGAGCACGACCAGGCGGCCGCCCAGCGCCTGCCCGGAGCCCGCCGCGCCTGCCGGCGCGACCCCGGCCGCTGCCGGCAGCCGCCCCGGCGGCCCCCCGAAGCCCACCAGTCCCACCAGCGCCGCCGCCACGAGGAAGGGCCGGAGGTGGCGACCCCAGCCTGTCGCCTTTCCCATGGCCCGCCACCTCCCTCCTCACGCTCACGCGGACATGGTGGCCGGCGCCTTTCACGCTCCGCCAAGACCCTCCTGAGAGACGGCTAAGAAAACGAAAGGGCCGCTCTTGGGAGCTCTCCCGGGCGGTCCCCCGCCTCCTGTGACGGCGCGCACGGCGCCGGTGGCGCGGGACGGGGAGGATGGGGGCGGGAGAGGATGCGCATGCAGACGCTGACCATGGAACGGAGGCCCGAGCCTGCCCTGCCGCTCCGCCTCATGGCGCTGGCCGCGGCGGGGCTGGCGCTCTTCTCGCTGGCGGCGGGCCTTTTGGGCCCGGGGCTTTTGGCCGCCGACGACGGCTGGCGGCGGCCCGAGGCGCTCCTGGTCGTCCATCTGGCGACGCTGGCCTGGCTGACGCCGCTGATGATGGGCGCGCTCTACCAGCTGGTGCCCGTCGTCCTCCACCTGCCGCTGGCCGCCACGACCTGGGCGCGGCCGCTGGCCGGGCTCTACGTCGCCGGGCTGGCGCTCTTTCTCACCGGCCTGGCCGCCGTCGCCGGCCTGCCGCCCTTCGTCGGCCTGGCCGCGGCGCCGGGCGGCGCCTGGACCTGGCTGGCGGCGGGAGGAAGCCTGCTCCTGGCGGCCATCCTCCTCTACCTGGCGCAGATGGCGCGCACGCTGGCGGGCCTCGGGCGCGCCGGGTGGAGCCTGCAGGCGGCCGCCGTGACGGCGGCGCTGGCCTTCCTGGGCGCGGTGGCCGGCTGGGGCGCGACGCTGGCCTTCAACCTGCGCTGGGGCTTCCTGGGGGCGGCGGTGGAGCGGCAGCTGGCCGTCCACGTCACCCTGGGGCTGGGCGGATGGTTCGGCAGCCTGGCCATGGGCGTCGGCTACCAGCTGATCCCCATGTTCGCCCCCACCCGCCACCTGGAGGAGCGGGCGGCGCCGTGGCTGCTGGCCGGCTGGCTGGCCGGGGTGGCGGGCCTGGCCCTCCTCCTGCCGCTCCGGCCGGGGGCGGCGCGCCTCTGGGCGCCGCTGCCGGCGGCGGCGCTGGCCGGCTGGGCGCTGGACGTCAGCCGCATCGTCGCGCGGCGGAGCCGCTCGCAGCCCATGCCGCTGGTCACCCGCTTCAGTCTGGCCGCCGCCTGGACGCTGGCCGCCGCCGGCCTCGCGGCGCTGGCGACGCTGGAGGGGTTCCTCCCGGAGCGGGTGGCGGCGCTGGCCGGCTTCCTGGGGCTGGCCGGCTACACGCTCCTGGCCGTGGGCCAGATGTACAAGATCGTCCCCTTCATCCTCTGGCAGGGCCTCTACCTCCTGGCGGGGAGCCTCCGGCCCTCCGCCTTCGCGCCGGCCTCGCCGCCCCCGCCGCTGAAGAGCGGCCTCTGGCTGCCGGAGCGGCCCTCGCAGGCGACCCTGCCGCTCTTTCTGGCGGGCCTGGTCCTGCTCGCGGCCGGCACGGCCGCCGCGGAGCCACTCCTCCTGCGCCTGGGCTGCGCCCTCTGGGGGGCGGCCGGAGTCGCCTCGGCCCTCCTGATCGCCTGGACCTTCCGCGCCGCGGGCCGCTCGGCGCGGCTCGCCCGGGGCGCCGGCGGCCCGGAGGGCGCGGGCCTGTGACCGCCGTCACCGCGGGGGCGCGCCACACCGCCTAGCGTGGGGGCGGGAAAGGCAGAGGGGGTGACGCCCTTGCCGGCCACGCGTGTCTCGCGCTGGAGCCTCCGCTACTTCGCGGCGGCCCTGGCCAGCTTTCTTCTCGCCCAGCTCTGGATGGCGGCCGGGCTGACCTGGCCCTTCCGACCGGCGGGCGCTGGCACCACGCTGGTGGCGGTCCACCTGCTCACCGTCGGCTGGCTGACCACGCTCATGCTGGGCGCGCTGCACCAGTTCGTCCCCGTGCTGACGGCGCGGCCGCTGGGCGGCGAGCGGGCGGCCGGCTGGACGCTCGCCCTGGTGGAGGGCGGCCTCCTCTCCATGCTGACGGGCTTCCTGGCCTGGGGCGCGGGTGCGCGGGCGGCCTCGCTGGCGCTGCCGGCGGGCGGGCTGGCGGTGGCGGCGGGCGCCTGGCTGGCGGCGGCCGGGCACGCGCGCACGCTAGCCTCGGCGCCGCTGCCGCTGCCGGCGCGCTATGTCGCCGCCGGGCTGGTCTTTCTGACGCTGGTGCCGCTCCTGGGGGTGGCGCTGGCGCTGGCCGTGGTGGCGCCGCGGCAGCTGGGAGTGGCTGTCGACGGCCTCCTCTACGCGCGCGGCCTTCCGCTCCACCTGCTGGCCGGGCTGGGCGGCTGGCTGGCGCTGACGGCCATGGGGGTGGCGCTCAAGCTGCTGGCCATGTTCATGCTGGCTCCCGAAGAGCGCGGGCTGCGCGGTGAGCTGGCCTTGGCGCTGACGGCGGGGGGCCTGGGGCTGGCCTGGCTGGCCGGCTGGGGCGGCGCGCGCGTGGCGGCGGCCGAGACGGCGGGGCAGGTGGCGGCAGGCACCGGGGCGGCGCTCTACCTGGCCGACCTCGTCCTGCTCTACCGGCAGCGCCGGCGCCGCCACCTGGAGCCCAACGCCGCCTTCGCCGCCTGGGCGCTGGCGGGGCTGGGCCTGGCCGTCGCCCTCCTGGCGGCGCTCCGCCTGGCCGGGGCGACGGCGGCCTGGGCGCCGGCGGTGGTGCAGCTCCTGCTCCTCGGCTGCTTCTCGGGTCTGGGGCTGAGCCAGCTGGTCAAGATCGTCCCCTTCCTCACCTGGATCGAGCGCTACGGGCCGCTCATGGGGCGCCGGCCGGTACCGCGCGTGCAGGAGCTGCTGGAGGAGCGGCGCGTGCGGCCGTGGCTCGCCGCCTTCTTCGCGGCGGCGGGCGCGGGCTGGCTTGCCGCCGCCGGCCTGGTGGCCGGCGCGGGCCGCGCGGAGGTCCTCCTCGGGGCGGTCTGGCGGGCGGCGGTGGCCGCCCAGGCGCTGGCGACCGCGGGCCTGGCCGGGGAGCTGCTGCGCATGCGGCGCGAGCAGGCGCTGCCGGCGGAGGGGATGGCGGCGCGGGCAACCGGCCGTTCCTGAGCGGCCGGCCGGCGGGGGAAGGTGCGCGGGAGGAGGCAGGCTCCCCGAAGGAGGGGTCGGGATGTCGGGAGAGGCGAGGGAGCGGCTCAGGACGCTGGACGTGCGCGAGGAACTGCGCGCGGGCCGCGAGCCGCTGGGGCGGATCCTGGAGACCGTGCGCGGCCTCGAGGAAGGCGAGGGGCTCCGCCTGCTGGCCACCTTCGAGCCGCTGCCGCTCTACCGGGTGCTGGAGGCGCGCGGCTTCACCCACCGCGCGAGACGCCTCGGGGAGGGCGACTGGGAGGTGCTCTTTCTGCCTGCCGGAACGGCTGGCGGGGAGCCTGCGCGGGGGCGGGCGGCGGCCGGCGGCGCGAAGGCGGACGAGGAGTGGCCGGAGCCGGTACGACGGCTCGACAACCGCGGGCTCGAGCCGCCGGAGCCCATGATGCGGATCCTGGAGGCGCTGGAGGGCATGGAGCCGGGCGAGGTGCTGGAGGCCATCAACGAGCGCGAACCGGTCTTTCTCTACCCGGAGCTGGAGGCGCGCGGCCACGCCATCCGCAGCGAGCGGCGCGCGGACGGCGTGCGGCTGCTCGTCCGGCGCGGGCCGGGCGCCGGCGGTGAGGCCAGGGAGGCGAGGTGAGAAGCATGGAGGGCGAGGGCGGGAGGCGGCCGGCGGCCGCGGACGAGCGCCTGCTGGCCGCCCTCTGGGAGGCGCTCCGCGACGTCTTCGACCCGGAGCTCGGCTACAACGTGGTCGACCTGGGTCTCGTCTACGGCCTCGAGGCCGGGGAGGGGCGCGTCCGGGTGGTCATGACCATGACCACGCCCGGCTGCCCGGCCGGCGACATGATCGAGGACGGCGTCCGCCAGAGGCTCTTGCAGGTGCCGGGGGTGGAGCAGGTGGAGGTGCGGGTGGTCTGGTCGCCGCCCTGGACCCCCGAGATGATGAGCGACGATGCCAAGCGCTACTTCGGCATCGCCTGAGGGCGGGTGAGGAGATGGAGCGGAACGAGGCGCTGCGGGCGCTGGCCGGCCTGAAGGCGGACGGGGTCGACCCGCTGGCCGAGGGCTACGTCCAGGACGTGCTGATCGAGCGTCACGCCGACGGCGACCGCGTGGCGGTGCTGGTGGACGAGGTCTGGCAGGGCCGGAGACCGTCCGGGGAGGCGCTGGAGGCGATCCGCCGCCGTCTGGAGGGGCGGCCCGGAGTGGCCGGGGTCCGGGTGGTGCCGCGCAGCCGCGAGCTGGCCGAGCGCGCGCGCCAGGCGGCGCGGCCGGCCGCGCGGCCGCGGCCGCGGGTGCCCGCCGGGGCGAAGCTGCTGGCGGTGGCCAGCGGCAAGGGCGGGGTGGGCAAGTCGACGGTCAGCGTCAACCTGGCCGTCGCCCTGGCCCGCCGGGGCGTGCGCACCGCCCTCCTGGACTGCGACATCTACGGTTTCAGCGTTCCCTCGCTGATGGGTCTCGGGGGGAGTCCGGAGGTGCGGGAGGGCCGCATCGTCCCCCTGGAGGCGCACGGCGTCCAGGTGGTCTCGATGGACTTCTTCGTACGCCAGAACCAGCCGGTCATCTGGCGAGGACCGATGCTGGGAAACGCGCTCCGGCAGCTGATGGGGGAGAGCCTCTGGAGCGAGCCCCGGGTGATGATCCTCGACCTGCCACCGGGGACGGGCGACGCGGCGCTGGACGTGCACGAGTTCTTCCCCGGCGCGGCCGAGCTGGTGGTGACCACGCCCGATCCGCTGGCTGCGCGCGTCGCCGAGCGGGCCGGCGCCATGGCGCTGGCCACCGGCCACCCCCTCCTGGGCGTGGTGGAAAACCTGTCCTACATGCTCTGCGAGGCGTGCGGGGCGGAGAGCCACCCCTTCGGGCACGGCGGCGGCGAGGCGGTGGCGGCCGCCCTGGGGAGCCGGCTGCTGGCGCGCATCCCCTTCCAGCCGGCGGGGGAGGGCCGGCAGGACGGGCTCTTCGCGGAGACGACGCCGGCCGGGAGGGCTTACACGGCCCTGGCCGGCCGGGTGGAGGAGGCGCTGGAGGCGCTGGAGGCCGACGCTCCGGGCCCCGCTCCGGCGGGCGGGGGCGCCGGCGAGAGCCTGGTGAAAGCGGGGGACCGGGGATGACGGAGGAACGGCGTTCGGAGCTGGCCGAGCGGGAGGCCGGGGCGGGAAGCGAAGCCCGTCTGGAGAGAAACCGGGGGGCGGCCCGGAAGGTCGTCCACCACCACGCCCGGCTGCTGGAGGAGCTGGAGGCGCGGAGCCGCGGGCTGGCGGAGGCGCCCGCCGGCGGGTGGCAGGCGGCGCGGCAGGCGCTGGCGGCCTGGGTGGACGCCGAGCTCCTGCCCCACGCGCGCGGGGAGGAGGCGACGCTCTACCGGCGGGCGGCGGAGCTGCCAGGGGTGGCGCTCCTCGTCCGTTCGCTCCTCCTGGAGCACGGACGCATCGGCGAGCTGCGCCAGGTGCTGGGCGCCGCCCCGTCGCAAGGCGAGGCGGCCGCGCTGGGTCGCGCGCTTCTGGAGATCTTCCGGTTGCACGCCGAGAAGGAGAACCTCTTCGTCCTCCCGCCGCTGGCGGAGGATCCGGCGACGAAGCTGGAGGAGGTGCTGGACGAGCTGCACGCGCTCTCCAGCTTCTCCGGCCAGGTGCTGGACGTGCGGCCGCTGCCGCCCGCCGAGCGCCACAGGCTGATCTTCGCCACCTGGGAGCGGCTGGGGCCGGGGGAGTCCTTTCTGCTGGTCAACGACCACGACCCGGTCCCGCTCCACTACCAGTTCGCGGCCGAGCAGCCGGGCCGCTTCACCTGGGAGGTGCTGGAGGCGGGCCCCCGGGTCTGGCGGGTCCTGGTGGGGCGCGACGGCGACGGGCGGGAGGGCCGATGAGCCGGCCCGCCGCCCGGCGGCCGCGGGGAGGGGTGCCCGCCCTGGCGCTGGCCTTGGCGCTCCTCCTTCTGGCGACGGGCTGCGACCTCCAAGCGCCCGCCTCGACGGCGACCGGGCCGGCGGCCGGAGGCGGCGCGGCCACCTCCGGGACGTCCGGGGTCGCGCCCGGGTCCGGGCGCCTCTTCCACGGGAGCTGCCCCCCCTCGAAGGCCGAGCCGCTGGAGGTGCGGCGCGAGGGAGCGCACGTCTGGGTGCGCCTGGTGGCCGAGCCGGCCACGGTGCCCGTCGCCGCGGGCGTCTGCTACCGGGCCTGGACCTTCAACGGTCAGGTTCCGGGGCCGGTCATCCGACTCCGGCAGGGGGACGAGGTCACCTTCACGCTGGTCAACCGGGATCCGGAGATGGCGCACTCCATTGACTTCCACGCCGCGCGCACACCCTGGAGCGTCAACTACCAGCCCGTGCTGCCGGGGCAGAGCTTCACCTTCTCTTTCCGGGCCGAGGATCCGGGGGTCTTTCTCTACCACTGCGGGGTGGCGCCGGTCATCGAGCACATCGCCAACGGCATGTACGGGGCGGTCATCGTCGACCCCGCCGCGGGACGGCCTCCGGCGCGCGAGTTCGTCCTGGTGGAGGGCGAGTGGTACGCCTCGGCCGACCCCGCGGCGCTGGAGACGGAGTCGCCGGCCTACACCGTCTTCAACGGCTACGCCGACCGCTACCTCGACCATCCGCTGCGCGCCGAGCCGGGGGAGAGGGTCCGCTTCTACGTGGTCAACGCCGGACCCAACCGCTTCGCCTATTTCCACGTCATCGGCGCCCTCTTCGACCGGGTGGAGATGGACGGCAACCCGGCCAACCTGCTGCAGGGCGTCTCGGGGGCCGTCGTCGGGCCGGGCGGCGCGGCCGTCTTCGAAACCCACTTCCCCGAGGCCGGGCGCTACCTCTTCGTCAACCACGCCTTCGCCGACGCCTCCCGCGGCGCGACGGGGGAGATCGACGTCCGGTCCGGGGCGCCCCAAGAACCGCTGATGCCCTGAGGAGGAAGGGAGCGTGCGCGTCACCGTCGACCAGGAGATCTGCATCGGCTGCCCGTTCTGCGAGTCCATCTGCGTCGAGCTCTTCCGGGTGGACGGGGGCCTGGCCTTCGTGCTGCGCGACCCGGTGCCGCCGGAGCTGGAGGCGTGCGCCCGGGAGGCCGCCGAGGCCTGTCCCGTGGGCTGCATCGCCCTCCACCCCGAGGGCGAGCCGGTGGAGGAGCGGCTCCTGACCTCCATCCTGCCGGTGGAGGAGCGCCCGTGAACAGGCGGAGAGCCGGCCAGGGCGCTGCGCGGGCGTGCGTCCGGTGCTAGCCTAGTCGCGAGGGGGAGGGCCATGCCGGGCGACGCCGCCCTCGCCGAGCTGCTGGCGCGGAGCCCCATCTTCGCCGGGCTCGACCCGGCCTCGCTGGCCGCCATCGGCGCGCTCCTGCGCCGGCGCCAGCTGGGGGCGGGCGAAGTGCTCTTCGAGCAGGGCGAGCCGGTCCGCGACCTCTTCGTCATCGAGCGCGGGCTGGTCAAGGCCTTCGTCCTCACCCCGGCCGGACGGCAGCAGACCATCAACCTCCTGGGCGCGGGTGAAGTGGTGCCGCACGTCGGCTTCCTGGAAGGAAGCAGCTACCCGGCCACCGCCACCGCCCTGGAGGAGAGCGTGGTCTGGGCGTTGGGTCGCCGGCCGCTGATGGAGCTGCTGCGCCGCGACGCCCTCCTGGCCATCCGCCTGCTGGAGATCACCGCGCGCCGCCTGGCGGAGCTGCAGCGCCGCCTGCAGGAGACGGCGCTGGGCGACCTGCGCCAGCGCGTCGCCTACGCTCTGGTCCGCCTGGCCAGCGAGCACGGGCGCGGCGAGGGCCGCTGGCGGACGCTGCCGCCCCACATCACGCACCAGGAGATCGCCAACCTGGCGGGCGTCAGCCGGGAGAGCGTCAGCCGGACCATGGGCCGCTTCCTGCGCAACGGCTGGGTGCGGGAGGGTGCCGACGGCCAGCGTCTCGACCTGGAGGCGCTGGCGCGGGAGGCGGAGGGCTTTGAGCAGGGCTGAGGGGGCCGGCGCGCCGGCCGCGCTGGAGGTGGGCGCGGAGCTGGTGGCGGCCATGCTGGAGCACGCCCGCCGGGAGCTGCCCCTGGAGGCCTGCGGGCTCGTGGGCGGGCGGGACGCGCGCGCCCTCCTCTTCCTCCCCGCCGCCAACCGGCTGGCCAGCCCCACCGCCTACTCGATCGACCCGGAGGAGCTGCTCTGGCTGTTCCAGCGTCTGGAGCGCGAGGGGCTGGAGCTGGTCGGCCTCTTCCACTCGCACCCGCGCGGACGGGCCTATCCCTCGGCGACGGACCTGCGGCTGGCCTACTACCCGCAGGCGGTCTACCTCATCGCCTCGCTGGCGGGCGCCGGGCCCGAGCTGCGCGGCTACCGCATCGCCGGCGGCCGGGTGGAGCGGGTGGCGCTGGTCTCGCCAGGGACGAGGAGGGGCTAGTTTCGCAAGTTTCCGTTGGGAATAGTTGACTCCTCGCCTCCGCGATGCGACACTTCCGGTAAGGAACCGGCGCCCGGGGCAGGCTCTCCCGGGCGTCGCCGGAGGGGGCGGAGGCCGTGTCCCAGGCCGGGCTGGAGCGGCAGCCGGCGCCGCAGGAGGACGAGGCCGGCTCGATCCTCTGCCGGGAGTTCCGTCGTGCCGCCGAGGTGGTGGGGCGGCGGTGGGTGGTGGAGATCCTCTGGAGCCTCCACGAGCAGCCGCTCCGCTTCATGCAGATCCGCCGCCGCATCCCGGGGCTGAGCGACCGGCTCCTCTCGCAACGCCTCCAGGAGCTTGAGCGGGAGGGGCTCGTCGAGCGGAGGGTGGACACTTCCTCGCGCCCGGTACGCGTAGCCTATACGCTGACCCGCTGGGGGCGCGGCCTGGAGGCCGTCCTGCGCGACCTGCACGACTGGGCCCACGAGTGGGCCTGACGCCTTCCGGCGCGGCGGGCCTCGGGCTTCCGGCGGCCCGGCGGGCGGCCGGGAGAAAGGAAATCGCTGCCATTGCCAGGGCGGAGCCAGGCGGGCATCAATAGATGAGCACCCGAGAATACCTGGCAGGTCCGTCCTGAGGGAGGCGAGCGCCAGCGATGGCAGAGGAAGTCATCCTCACCCCGGAGGGCCTCAAGAAGCTGGAAAGCGAGCTCGAGGAGCTGAAACGGCGCCGCCTGGTGGTGGCCGCGCGGCTGCACGACGCGCGGGAGCTGGGCGATCTCTCGGAGAACGGCGAGTACCAGGCGGCCCGCGAGGAGCAGGGCCAGCTGGAGCGGCGGATCGCGGCCATCGAGGCGACGCTCCAGCACGCCCGCGTCGTCGACCACCGCGACGCCGACCCCGGCGCCGTGGCCGTCGGCTCCCGGGTGGAGGTGGAAGTGGAGGATCCCGAGGACCCCGGCCGCGAGGTCTTCGTCATCGTCGGCCCCTCCGAGGCCGATCCGGGGGCCGGCCGCATCTCCTACCAGTCGCCCGTTGGCGCGGCCCTGATGGGGCGCAGGGCCGGCGAGAGCGTGGAGGTGCGGCTGCCGGGAGGCGGCGTCGCGCGCTACCGGGTGGTCGCCGTCCGCTTCGAGGAGTCCTAGGGCGGTCCCGGGGCCCCTCGCCGGACCGCCGCGGGGCCGCCCTACCAGATCCGGATCCGCCCCCGGTAGCGGTCGAACCAGCGGGCGTTCCGCTCGCTGGCCCCGTCCAGGTTGCCGCTCTCCCAGACCGGGGGCTGGATCCCGTGCTCCAGGAGGAGGGCTGCGGCCCCGGCCAGGACCGCCTGCACCAGAAAGATCCCATCAGCCCCGAGGCCGGCGCCACCGGCTGCCCGAGGCCGGGCAGGCGGAGGAGGGCGTCGCCCAGCGGCGTCCCCGTGTCCAGCACCACATCGGCCAGCTCATAGAGCTTCCGGCCCGAGGAATGGCGCGAGGCGACGGCGCGCGAGTAGGGCAGGCTGGTGACGGCGATCACCGGTACGCCCCGCCGGCGCGCCGCCATGGCCACCTCCACCGGCGCCGCGTTCCGCCCCGAGTTGGAGATGACGATCAGGACATCGCCGGGCCCCAGGCGCCGGTGCTCCACGATCGCCTCCCCGAACCCCTCCAGCCGTTCCAGCCGCTCGCTCTTGGCAACGTCCTGGTGTCCCGTCAGGCTGGGTTCGAGGATGGCGTCCACCGGCACCAGCACGCCCGCGCGGTAGGCCACCTCCTCCGCCACCAGGTGGGAGTGGCCGGTGCCGAAGGTGAAGATCACGCCGCCGCCGGCCACGGCCTCGGCCACCAGCCGGGCCGCCTGCTCCACCGCCGCCGCCTCGCGCCGGACGGCCTCCTCCAGCAGTTCCTCCACGCGCCGCGCGTACTCGCGCAGGACCTCCTCCGGCCCCATCCGCCCAGCCCCCCATCCGGCGCCCACTTCGGCCCGGCGGGCGCCTGCCCCTGCCGGCCCACCGCACGCCGCGGCCCGGAGCCTACCCGCGGCTGGGGAGGGGGGCCCTCGCGGGCGCCGGCGGCAGGTCGAAGAGCTCGGCCACCAGGCTCTGGATGGCCTGGGGGTGGGGGAGGAGGACGTCGGCGCCGCCGGGGGTGACCCAGTTGCTGAC
>JAIMAT010000054.1 GCA_023511835.1 Bacillota bacterium
GGCCACCCGGGCCACGAACTGGCGGAAGAGGGCGCGCGACTCCAGCGGTCCCGGCGCGCCTTCGGGGTGGAACTGGACGCTCCAGACCGGCAGCCGCCGGTGGCGCAGCCCCTCCACCACCCCGTCGTTCAGCTCCACGTGCGTCACCTCCAGCTCGTCGGGCAGCGCCTCGCCCAGCACCGCATAGCCGTGGTTCTGCGCGGTGACGAAGGCGCGCCCGCTCTCCAGCTCCTGCACCGGGTGGTTGCCGCCGCGGTGCCCGTAGGGCAGGCGGCCCGTGCGGGCGCCGAAGGCGGCGGCCAGCACCTGGTGGCCCAGGCAGATGCCCCAGGTGGGAATCCGCCCCGCCACCTGGCGGAGCGCCGCCTCCACCCCCGGCAGGTCGGCGGGGTCGCCGGGGCCGTTGGTCACCACCAGGCCGTCCGGGTCCGAGGCGACGATCTCGGCGGCGGTGGCGTTCCAGGGCAGCAGCTCCAGCGAGGCGCCGGCGCGCATCAGCTCGTCGAGGATGCGGCGCTTGGTGCCCAGGTCGAGCACCGCCAGGCGCGGGCCGCGGCCGTCCCCCCGGCCCAGGAGCAGGCGGCCGTGGCGGACCACGCGCGCCACCAGGTCGCGCGGCCGCTCCGGCCAGGGGAGCGCCGCCACCCGCTCGGCAGGGTCGTCGAGCCGCTCCAGCCGGGCCAGCAGCCCGCCCCGCACCAGCGCCAGCGCCGTGTCACCCCCCTCGCGCAGGCGGATGGCCAGCTTCCGCGTGGCCACTCCCTCCAGCGCCGGCACCCCGCGGCGGCGGAGCCAGGCCACGATCTCGCCGGCGCCGCCCCGGTCCGGCTCGCGCCAGAGCTCGCCCGCCACGAAGCCGGCGACCGCCGGCTCCAGCGCCTGGTCGGCCTCGGAGGAGAGGCCGTAGTGGCCGATGAAGGGGTAGGTCATCACCACCACCTGGCCGGCGTAGCTGGGATCGGTCAGCACTTCCTGGTAGCCGGTCATGGAGGTGTTGAAGACGCCCTCGCCCCAGACCGCCTCCTCCGAGCCCGCCCAGGCGGCGGCGGGGGGCTGGGAGGGCCAGCTGACCAGACGCCCCAGAAAGAGCTCCCCGCTGGCCAGGAGCAGCCCGCCGGGCTCCCCCGGCTCGAAGCCGGCCGCCATCCCCCCGCTCATCGTCCCGCCTCCGCCGCTTGGGGCTGCGCGGCGGCCAGCCGCCGGTCCGCCTCCGCCAGCGCCCGCTCCGTCATCTCCAGCGCCGCCTCCACCTCCGCCTCGCCGATGACCAGCGGCGGCAGGAAGCGGACCACGTTCTCCGCCGCCGCCACCGCCAGGAGCCCCTCCTCGCGCAGGCCGGCCACCAGCGCCGCCGGCGGCTCGGCCAGGCGGAGGCCCAGCATCAGCCCGCGCCCGCGCACCTCCAGGAGCGAGGGGTGGCGTCGGCGGAGCTCCTCCAGCCCGTCGCGCAGGCGTGCGCCCAGCTCGCGCGCCCGCTCCACCAGCCCCTGGCCGGCGATGGCCTCCAGCGTCGCCCAGGCGGCGGCCATGGCCAGCGGGTTGCCTCCGAAGGTGGAGCCGTGGCTGCCCGGCCCCAGCACGCCGGCCAGCGCCTCGCGCACGCCCACGGCGCCCACCGGGACGCCCCCCGCCAGCCCCTTGGCCAGCGTCACCACGTCCGGCTCCAGCCCGGCCTCCTGGTAGGCGAACCAGCGGCCGGTCCGCCCCATGCCCGTCTGCACCTCGTCCACCATCAGGAGCAGGCCGCGGCTCCGGCAGAGCGCCTGGACCGCCTCCAGGAAGCCCGGCTCGGCCTCGCGGACGCCCCCTTCCCCCTGGATCACCTCCAGCAGGACGGCCACCGTCGAGGGGGTGACCGCCTCCGCCAGCGCGCCCGCGTCGTTCCAGGGCAGCTGCCGGAAGCCCGCCGGCAGCGGGCCGAAGCCCTCGCTGTAGTGGGGGTTGCCCGTGGCCGCCAGCGAGCCCAGCGTCCGCCCGTGGAAGCCCCCCTCGAAGGTGAGGATCTCGGGCTCGGCCACGCCCCGCCCGTGCCCCCAGCGGCGCGCCAGCTTGATGGCCGCCTCCGTCGCCTCCGTGCCGCTGTTGCAGAAGAAGAAGCGGTCGAGGCCGGTCACCTCTGCCAGGCGCTCGGCCACCCGCTCCTGCAGCGGGATGCGGTAGAGGTTGGAGACGTGGATCAGCCGCGCGGCCTGCTCCGCCACCGCCGCCACCAGCGCCGGGTGCGCGTGGCCCAGCACGCTGGCGGCGATGCCGCCGGCGAAGTCCAGGTAGCGCCGCCCCTCGTCGTCCCAGACGTAGGCGCCCTCCCCGCGCACCAGCGCCACCGGCGCCCGGTTGTAGACCGGCAGCAGGTGGCGCCCGCCCTCCGCCCGGAGCTCCTCTGCCTTCCCGTTCTCCGCCGCGCTCAACCCTCCGCCTCCTCCCGCACGAACCATCCGTCCCGGCCGGCCGTCCCGGCGCCCGCCGGCGCCAGCTCGGTGCCCACGCCCTCCAGCTCGCCGCCCAGCGCCCGGAGAAGCGCGTGCGGAGCCCGCCCGTCGACGATGACCACGCGCGGCGCGCCCCCGGCCAGCGCCTCCAGGCAGGCCTCCAGCTTGGGCCGCATGCCGCCCGCGGCCTCGCCGCTGGCCAGCAGCGCCCGCGCCTCGCCCGGCTCCAGCCGGGTCCGCCAGCTGCCCCCCGCGGAGACCCCCGGCACGTCCGTCAGGAGCACCAGCGTGGCGCCCAGCGCGGCCGCCAGCGCGGCCGCCACCTGGTCGGCGTTGATGTTGTAGGTCTGCTCGCCCGCCCGCCCGAGCGGCGCCACCACCGGCAGGAAGCCCCCCGCCGCCAGCGTCTCCAGGAGCGCCGGCTCCACCCGGCGGACGCGCGCCACAAAGCCCAATCCCTCCTCGGGCGCCGCCGGCGCCACCTCCAGCAGCCCGCCGTCCAGGCCGGCCAGGCCGACGGCCGGCAGGCCGGCGGCCGCCAGGGCGGCGGTCAGGCGGCGGTTGACGCGACCGGCCAGCACCATCTCGGCCAGCTCCAGGGTGGCGGCGTCGGTGACGCGCAGCCCGTCCCGCCAGCGCGGCTCGATGCCCAGCCGGGCGCTCCAGCGGCTCAGCTCCGGACCGCCGCCGTGGACCACCACCGGTCGCAAGCCCGACGCGGCCAGCCGGCCCAGGTCGCCGGGCAGGCTGCCGAGCCCGCCGCCCAGCGAGCCGCCGTGCTTGACCACCAGCCAGCGCGGGGCGCCCCGGCCGGGCCGGCCCTCAGGTCCGGTAGGCCGCGTTG
Organism: Bacillota bacterium; assembly: GCA_023511835.1. Lineage (NCBI taxonomy): Bacteria > Bacillati > Bacillota > Bacillota bacterium. The sequence goes on from JAIMAT010000054.1 coordinate 3,274, forward strand.
ATCCGAACGTAGTCGGCACTCAGGTCACACCCCCACGCCGTCGCCCGGCCGGGCCCGTCGCCCAGGAAGAGCTCGATGCGCACCTCCGGCCGCCGCATCGCCTCCGCCGCCTCCTGCTCCCGCTCCCAGAGCGGCTTCCCGCGGAGGTAGACGGGGACGCCCCCGATGCGCAGCTCCGCCCGCTCCGGGTCGAAGAGCACCGGCCTGCCCCCGACCTCGGCCCGTCCCGCCGCCGCCAGCACCCGCCCCCAGTTGGGGTCGCCGCCGTGGACGGCCGACTTGACCAGGGCCGAGCCGGCCACCGTCCGCGCCACCGCCGCCGCCTCCCGTTCGTCGCCCAGCCCGCTGGCCTCCACCTCGATCAGCCGGCTGGCGCCCTCGCCGTCGGCGGCGATGGCCCGCGCCAGCTGCCTGGCCGCCTCCTCCAGCGCCCGGAGCCAGCACTCCCAGCGGCCGCCGGCGCCACCCTCCGGCTCCACCGTGCCGGCGGGCGCGCCCACGTCCACGCCCGAGGCGCCGTTGACCAGGAGGAGCGCCATGTCGTTGGTGGAGGTGTCGCCGTCGACGGTCACCCGGTTGAACGTCCGCTCCACCACCCGCCGCCAGGCTGCCGCCAGCGCGGCGCGGCCCTCCGCCCCCAGCAGGGCGTCGCTGGTGAGAAAGGCGAGCATGGTCCCCATGTCGGGGTGGATCATCCCCGAGCCCTTGGCCGCCCCGCCCACCCGCACGCGCTCGCCGGGCGCCACCTCCACCTCCAGCGCCACCTGCTTGAGCGTGGTATCGGTGGTCTGGATGGCCCGGGCGAAGGCCTCGTCGGCCTCGGGCCCCCGCCCCAGCGCCGCCGCCGCCTCCTCCAGCCCCCGCGCCAGCGGCTCCTCGGGCAGCTGGACGCCGATGACGCCGGTGGAGGCCACCGCCACCTCTTCCGTCGCCAGGCCGAGCGCGCCCGCCGCCCGCGCCTGCATGCGCAGCGCCCGCGCCAACCCCTCCCCGCCCGTGCAGGCGTTGGCGTTGCCGCTGTTGACCGCCACCGCCCGCAGCCAGCCGCCCTCCGGCCCCAGGAGCGCCCGCGTCACCTGCACCGGCGCCGCCTGCACCCGGTTGCGGGTGTAGGTGGCCACCGCCCAGGCAGGGCGCTCCGAGAACAGGAGCGCCACGTCCGGCCGCTGCCGCTTCAGTCCGGCGTGCACGCCGGCAGCCTTCCAGCCCGCGGGGGCGGTCACCCCCGCCTGCGGCAAGGCGGCTGCCTCCGCAGCCGGCCGGCCCATCTCCGGCAGGATGCCCACCCTCTCCCCTCCTCAAGGCCGCAAGGCCGCGGCCTGCAGTCCCTGCTCCTCGGGCAGGCCGAGGAGCAGGTTCATGTTCTGGACCGCCTGACCGGCGGCGCCCTTCACCAGATTGTCGAGCGCGGCGAAAAGGGTGACCCGTCGCCCGTCCTCGTCCAGGCCGAAGCCCAGGTGGACCTCGTTGGCGCAGGTCACGTCGCGCAATTGCGGGCTCCGGCCCGGCGGCAGGAGCCGGATGAAGGGCTCGTCGCGGTAGAAGGCCGCCAGCACCTCGCCCACCTCCGCCTCCGCCGCCGGGCGGCGCAGGCGCCCGTAGGCGGTGACCAGGATCCCGCGCCGGACCGGAAGGAGGTGGGCGGTGAAGAGCGGGTCCACCGGCTCGCCGGCAATCCGCCCCAGCTCCTGGGCGATCTCCGGCCGGTGCTGGTGGCGGCCCACCTTGTAGGCGGCGAAGTTCCCCTCCAGCTCGGCGAAGGCGTACTCCGGGCCGACGCTCCGCCCGGCCCCGGTGACGCCCGACTTGGCGTCGATGACCAGGCTCTCCGGCTCCAGCCACCCCGCGGCGAGGAGCGGCGCCAGCGCCAGGATGGCCGCCGTCGGGTAACAGCCCGGGTTGAGGACCAGCGGCGCCTCCGCGCCGCCCTCCCGCCAGGCCCGACCGAGGTCGAGCAGCTCCCGCCGGCGGAGCTCGCTCAGCCCGTAGACCGCGCCCGCGCGCAGGCGCGCGTAGCGCTCCGGCTCCAGCGTCTGGCCGGCGCGGCCGCCGTACCAGCGCCGGTACTCCTCGTAGCGCTCCAGGCGGAGGTCGCCCGCCAGGTCGATCACCGCCCGACCCCGCTCGCGCAGCGCTTCCACGAAGGCCGGGCTCTCGCCGCCCGGCAGGGCCAGAAAGACCACCTCCGCCTCCCCGGCCAGCCGCCCGGGATCCGGCGGCAGGAGGAGCCGCCCGCCGGCCAGCCGGGCCAGGTGGGGGTAGAGCTCGCCCAGGCTCCGGCCCGCCTCGGAGCGGGCGGCCACCGCGGTCAGCTCGACGCCGGGGTGGAGGAGCAGGAGGCGGCAGAGCTCCAGGCCGGTGTAGCCGGTGGCCCCCACTACGGCGACGCGCGGGCGTTCAGCCATCGGCGGAGACTCCCTCCAGGAGCCGGCGCGCCAGCTCCATCTGCTCGCGCACCCGCTCCGGCGCCGTCCCGCCCGGGGAGCGACGGCGGGCGGCGGAGACGGCCGGCCGGAGCGCCTCCAGCACGTCCGCCTCGAAGAACGGCGAGTAGCGGCGCAGCTCCTCGAGTCCCAGCGCCTCCAGAGGGCGTCCCGCCTCGAGGCAGTCGGCCACGATCCGGCCCGCCAGGCGGTGCGCCTCGCGGAAGGGAAGGCCGCGCGCGGCCAGGTGGTCGGCCAGCTCGGTGGCGGTGGAGTAGTCGCCCGCCGTCGCCTGCTCGAGCCGGGAGACGTCCACGCGCAGCGTGCGCAGGGCGCCGGTCAGCGCGCCAAGCGAGCGGTCCAGGGTGTCGACGGCGTCGAAGGCCGCTTCCTTGTCCTCCTGGAGGTCCGAGGCGTAGGCGAGCGGCAAGCCCTTCAGCACCGTGAGGAGCGCCAGCAGGTCGCCGTAGACGCGCCCCGCCTTGCCGCGGACCAGCTCGGCCACATCCGGGTTCTTCTTCTGGGGCATGATGCTCGAGCCGGTGGCGTAGGCGTCGGCAAACTCCACGAAGCCGAACTCGCGGCTCGACCAGAGGACCAGCGTCTCACCCAGGCGGCTCAGGTGGGCGGCGGCCAGGGCGCAGGCGAAGAGGAGCTCGGCCAGGTAGTCGCGGTCGGAGACGGCGTCCATGCTGTTCTCGTAGAGCCGCGAGAAGCCCAGCTCGGCCGCCACCCGAGCCGGGTCGACGGGGAAGGGGGTGCCGGCCAGCGCACCGGCCCCCAGCGGCATGCGGTCCGCCGCCTCGCCCGCCCGCAGCAGCCGCTCCCGGTCGCGCTGGAACATGAAGAAGAAGGCCAGCCAGTGGTGCGCCCAGAGGACCGGCTGCGCGTGCTGGAGGTGGGTGTAGCCCGGCATCACCGTCCCGGGGGCCCGCTCGGCCAGCTCCAGCAGCGCCGCCTGGAGCGCCGTCACCCGCCCGGCCAGCCGCTCCGCCGCCGACCGCGCCCAGAGGTGGGTGTCCAGCGCCACCTGGTCGTTCCGCGAGCGGGCCGTGTGGAGCTTCCCCGCCACCGGGCCGACCAGCTCGGTCAGGCGGCGCTCCACCGCCATGTGGACGTCCTCGTCCTCGCGGCGCCAGGGGAAGCTGCCAGCGCGGATCTCCGCCTCCACCGCCTCCAGGCCCCCGAGGAGCTGCTCCGCCTCCTCTTGCGCCAGGATCCCGCTGGCCGCCAGCATGCGCACGTGGGCGCGGCTGCCCGCCAGGTCCTCCGGCCAGAGCCGCCGGTCGAAGGCGAGCGAGGCGGTGAAGGCCTCCGCCTCCGCGGCCGCCGGTTCGCGGAAGCGGCCCCCCCAGACCTTCCCCCCCGTCACGGCGCCGCCTGCACCCCGGCCAGGCCTCGCGCCTCCGCCTCCGCGGCGGGACGGGCGGCGGCCGCCCCGCTCTCCGCGGCGCCCTGCCGGCAGAGCTCGCGGTTGAGCTCCGCCCGGACCTGGACGGGCAGGCCGAAGAGCTTGATGAAGCCGGCGGCGTCCTTCTGGTCGTAGGCGCTCTCCCCGAAAGTGGCCAAGTCGGGCCGGTAGAGCGAGTAGGGCGACTCGGCCGCCAGCGCCTGCACCGAGCCCTTGTAGAGGCGCAGGGTGACACTCCCCGTCACCCGCTCCTGGGTGGAGCGCACGAAGGCATCCAGCGCCTCGCGCAACGGCGTGTACCAGAGGCCGTCGTAGACCAGCTCGGCGTACCGTTCCGCGACCAGGCTCTTGAAGTGCTGCGTGGCCCGGTCCAGCACCAGCGACTCCAGCTCGCGGTGGGCCGCCACCAGGATGGAGCCCCCCGGCGTCTCGTAGACGCCGCGCGACTTCATGCCCACCAGCCGGTTCTCCACCATGCTGACCACGCCCACGCCGTGGCGCGCGCCCAGCTCGTTGAGCCGCTCCAGCAGCTCCACCGGCTCCAGGCGCAGGCCCTCCAGCCCCACCGGCAGGCCGCGCTCGAAGTCGACGCGCAGCCATTCGGGCCGGTCGGGGGCCTCCTCCACCGGCGTGCACCAGAGGAGGACGTCGTCGGCGGGGAGGCGGCCGGGATCCTCCAGGTCGCCCCCCTCGTGGCTCAGGTGCCAGAGGTTGCGGTCACGGCTGTACGGCTTCTCGCGCGTGGCCGGCACGGGCACGCCGTGTGCCTCGGCGTAGTCGATGCAGTCCTCGCGCGAGCGGAGCTCCCACTCCCGCCAGGGCGCGATGACGCGGAGGTCGGGGGCCAGCGCCTTGACCGCCAGCTCGAAGCGGACCTGGTCGTTGCCCTTTCCCGTCGCCCCGTGGGCGACGGCGTCGGCTCCCTCCTCCCGGGCGACGCGCACCAGGTGGCGACCGATGAGCGGCCGCGCCATGGCGGTGCCCAGGAGATACTTGCCCTCGTAGACGGCGCCGGCGCGGAGCGTCGGCCAGACGAACTCCTCCACGAACTCGCGCCGCGCGTCCACCACGTGGACGCGCGAGGCCCCGGAGGCCAGCGCCTTGGCGCGGACCGCCTCCAGGTCCTCGCCCTGGCCCACGTCGACGGTCAGGGCGACCACCTCGGCGCCGTAATGCTCGCGCAACCAGGGGATGATGACGGACGTGTCCAGGCCGCCGGAGTAGGCGAGCACGATCCGCCGCGGCCCGCCTCCCCCCGGAGCGGCACCGTTCCGCAGCCGCTCCTCCGCAGCCCGGCCGGTCCGCTCGCCCGACCCCTGCGCCCCGAGAGCCCATGCCACCCCGCTCGCCCCCTCGATCGCCGGTCTCCCCCGCCCGCGCCCGGGCAGGGCGGACGGACTGCCGCACAGTATAGTCGCGGATGCATGAATATTCAAGTGTGGCTCATAGTTATGCGCGACAGGGAGTCAGGGGTGCCGCAGGCCGCCGGCTTCGGGGGACAGCGCAGCCTGGCTTCCATCGTGGTAGCGGAGGAGCGAGGCGACGCGGTAGACGCTGGGAAGCGCCTCCACGTCCTCCCGCGCCTGGCGCATCTCCGCCTCGCGCGCGGGATGGGTGACGAAGACCACCTCCGCCCGCTCGCCCTGGCTGCGCATCTGCAGCACCTGGCGGAGGCTGATGCCGTGGCGGGCCATGGCCCCGGCCAACGCCGCCAGCGTCCCCGGGCTGTCCGCCACTTCCAGGCGCAGGTAGTAGGCCGAGCGGATGGCGTCGGCGGGCAGCACGGGAAGCGCATCGGCGCCGCTGCGCGGCTCCGGCCGCCAGGGCCGGCTGCCGCGCGCCACCTGGACCAGGTCGCCCAGGATGGCGCTGGCGGTGGCGTAGCCGCCCGCGCCGAGGCCGTAGAACATCAGCTCGCCCACCGGGTCACCCTCGACGAAGATGGCGTTGGCGGCACCGCGCACGCTGGCCAGCGGATGATCCAGCGGCACCAGCGCGGGGTGGACGCGCGCCTCGATGCCCGCCTCGCGGTGGATGGCGGTGCCCACGAGCCGGACGGCGTAGCCCAGCTGGGCGGCGTAGCCCAGGTCGACCGGGTCGAGCGCCGTGATCCCCTCGGTGTAGACCGCCTCGGGCGAGACCCAGGAGCCGAAGGCGTAGCTGGCCAGGATGGCCAGCTTCCTCGCCGTGTCGCGCCCCTCCACGTCGTCGGAGGGGTCGGGCTCGGCGTAGCCCAGCTCCTGCGCCTCGGCCAGCGCCTCGCGGAAGGTGGCTCCCGCCGAGGCCATGCGGCTGACGATGTAGTTGGTCGTCCCGTTGAGGATGCCGGTCACCCGCGTGATCCGGTTGGCCACCAGCATCTCCTCGATGGGGCGGATGATGGGGATGCCGGCGCCCACCGAGGCCTCGAAGCGAAGCTGCGCGCCGTGCTCGCGGGCAAGGCGGAGGAGCTCGGGCCCGTGGTGGGCGATCAGCTCCTTGTTGGCCGTCACCACGCTCTTGCCGGCGGCCAGGGCGCGACGGACGTAGCTTCCGGCCGGCTCGAGGCCGCCCATCAGCTCCACCACCACCTCCACCGCCGGATCGTCGAGAAGCTCGTCCAGGTCGGTCGTCAGGAAGCCGGGCGGCGGCGTCACCGGGCGCGTCTTCCCCGGCTCGCGCACCAGCGCCCGCCGCACCGCGATGGGCCGGCCGGCGGCCCAGCCGAGCCGGCGCGAGCGCTCTTCGATCAGCTGCCAGACGCTCGAACCGACGTTGCCGAAACCGAGGAGGGCGACGACCAGAGGTTCGGTCAAGGCTCGGACACCCCTTGCGTGTTGAGCGGAATTCTACTGCCTGCGGGGCCCGCCCGCCACCCCTCCCGCCTCCGGCTGCGCCCCGCTGGAGGCTGGAGGATCGCCCGCGCGGGCGGCGAACTATGGCGGAACCCGGGCCTGGGGAGCGTGGGAGCCGTGTGGAGAGGCGTCTGGGCGGAGTGGGGAGACTTCCTGCCGCGCACCGAGCGGACGCCCGAGCTGACGCTCTACGAGGGGGGCACCCCCCTCCTGTCCGCGCCGCGCCTGGCAGAGTGGGTGGGCGGCGGCATCCGCCTCTATCTCAAGTTCGAGGGACAGAACCCCACCGGCTCCTTCAAGGACCGGGGCATGGTGGTGGCGGTGGCCAAGGCGCTGGAGGAGGGGGCGCGCCACCTCGTCTGCGCCTCGACGGGCAACACCTCCGCCTCGGCGGCCGCCTACGCGGCGGCCGCCGGCATCCGCGCCACCGTCCTCATCCCGGAGGGCCAGATCGCCCGCGGCAAGCTGGCCCAGGCCGTCCGTTACGGGGCCCGCGTCCTGGCCGTGCGCGGCAACTTCGACCAGGCGCTGGAGGCGGCGCGGCGGCTGGCGGCGGAGCGGCCGGAGCTGGCCCTGGTCAACTCGGTCAACCCCATGCGCCTGGAGGGCCAGAAGACGGCGGCCTTCGAGGTCGTGGAGCAGCTGGGCGGAGCGCCCGACGTGCTGGCGCTGCCGGTGGGCAACGCGGGCAACATCACCGCCTACTGGATGGGCTTCCGCGAATACCACCGCGCCGGCCGGAGCCCGGGCCTGCCGCGCCTCTTCGGCTTCCAGGCCGAGGGGGCGGCGCCGCTGGTCCTGGGCCATCCGGTGGAGCGGCCGGAGACGGTGGCCTCGGCGATCCGCATCGGCCGTCCCGCCAGCGGCGAGCGCGCGCTGGCGGCGGCGCGCGAGTCGGGAGGCGCCATCCTGGCGGTCTCCGACCGGGAGATCCTCGAGGCCTACGCCGCCCTCGCGCGCCTGAGCGGGCTCTTCGCCGAGCCCGCCTCGGCCGCCCCGGTGGCCGGCCTGCGCCGCCTGGCCGCGGCGGGCGTGCTGGAGGCGGGCCAGCGCGTGGTGGCGGTCCTCACCGGCAACGGCCTGAAGGATCCGGAGACGGCGCTGGGCGGCGACCTGGTGGAGCGGTCGCTGGAGAGCGTGGAGGCGGAGCCCGGGCGGATCGCCGAGCGCCTCCTGGCCGGGTCGGGGGTCGCATGAGCGGCGCCGCCCGGCCCGGCGCCGCGCGGCGAACGGCCCCGCGGCCCGTCCCGGGCCGCTATCTGGCCCGCGCCCCGGCCAGCTCGGCCAACCTGGGCTCCGGCTTCGACTGCCTGGGCATCGCCCTCGAGCGCTGGCTGGAGTGCGAGGTGGAGCTGGAGCCGGCCGGGCCGCCCGGGCGCGGGCCGGAGCGGCGGGGGCGGGGCGACGACCTGGTGCTGCGGGGCTTCCTGCGCACGCTGGAGGCGGCGGGGGTGGACCGCCGGCGCTGGCGCGTCCGCGTCACGCGTCGCTCGCAGATTCCCGTCGGCCGCGGCCTGGGCTCCAGCGCGGCCGCCGTCGCCGCCGGGGCCGTGGCCGCCAACCAGGCGCTGGGCCGGGTGCTGGACGGCGAGGCGCTGCTCGGCTTGGTGGCCGGCGAGGAAGGCCACCCCGACAACGCGGCCGCCGCCCTCCTGGGCGGGCTGACGGCGGCGGCGGCGGTGGAGGGGCGCGTGGTCGCCGTCCGCCTCGAGCCGCCGTCCCCACTCCGCTTCGCCGCCCTGGTGCCCGAGCGCCCGCTCTTCACGCGCGCCTCGCGGGCCGCCCTGCCCGACGGCCTCGCCTGGCGCTCCATGGCCGAGGCGCTGCAGCGCGCCACCGCCCTGGTGGCGGCGCTGGCCGGCGGGCGCCTCGACCTCCTGCCCCTGCTGGCCCGCGGCGACTTCCACGAACAGCCCCGGGCGGCGCTTGTCCCCGGTCTGGGCGAGGCCATGGGCGCGCTTCGCGCCGCCGGTCTGCCGGTCACCCTGAGCGGCTCCGGTCCCTCCCTCCTGGTCTGGCTCCATCCCGGTGCACCCTGCCGGGGGCGCTGCCAGGAGCAGGCCCTGGCGGCGGCGCTCCAGATCCTGGAACGGGCCGGCAGCCGGGCACGCCTCCTCCGTCTGCGTCCGGCCCTGACGGGCGCCTCCGCGCGCCGCCTGGAGGGAGAGTGAGCCGGCCGGCCGCCGGGGGGCGACCTCAGGCGCGCCCCGCGGCCAGTTCGCCCGCCAGCGGGAGGATCTCCTCGAGCCCGCGGACGCGGTGGTCCGGCTCCAGTCCGCGGTAGGGCCCCCTCTCCACCAGGACGGTGACGGCCCCGGCCAGGCGGCCGGCCAGGACGTCCGTCTCCGAGTCGCCCACCATCACCAAGGGCCCCGGCCCGGCCAGGCGGCGGAGCGCCCGCGCGTAACCCGGCGTCCCCTTGGGGGCGCCCGCCTCGCGGAAGGTGAGGAGGAAGTCGATGCTCCGGTCGAGACCGGCGGCGTGCAGCTCGGGCTCCGCCACGTCGGCGGGGGCCGCCGTCGCCACGCCGGCGCGGTGGCCGCGGGCGCGCAGCGCCTCCAGCAGCGCCGGAGCGGCGGGATCGGCCCGGCGGTGGGGCAGCGCCCGCTCCAGAAAGAGCGCCAGCAGGCGCTCCTCCTCCGCCTCGTCGGGCGGCAGTCCGGCCAGGGCCATGGCCACCCGGATCTGCTCGCGCTTGGAGAGGACGAAGCTCCCGGCCTCCGTGGTGGTGAAGCGGTAGGCCTCGCCCATCAGGCTCGCGCCCTCCGGCCCCCTCCGGCCGCGGGCCCGCAGCGCCTCCTCGACCGCCCGGTTGCCGGCGGGGAAGCCCGTCTCCTGGCCCAGCAGCAGGGTGCCGTCCATGTCGAAGGCGAAGGTCAGGCGGTCGCCGGCGGCCCCCGAAAGCCCGTTCACTCGGCAGTTCGCCTCCCGCGGTGTTATGATTCCGGATGCTGGCAGAGCATGCTGGACGGCTGCGGCCGTCGTTGCGGGACTTCTTCGCGACGCGAGGCGAGCCCTACGAACCCGGTCTTCCCCTGGCGCGGCATGCAGCCCTGGCAGAGAAACCTCTACGTGCTCTGGCTCGGAGACCTGCTGGTCGCCGCCGCCTTCTCCCTGGTGATGCCGTTCCTGCCGCTCTACCTGGAGCAGCTGGGCGTCCACCGGGGCGTGGCGCGTCTCTCCGGTCTCATCCTTTCCTCCGCCTTCGTCGCCACCGCCCTGGCCTCGCCCCTCTGGGGCGCGCTGGCCGACCGCTTCGGCCAGCGGCCGATGCTGCTCCGCTCCGGCCTCTCGCTGGGCCTCATCTACCTGCTGATGGGCTTCGCCCGCGACGCAGGGCAGTTCTTCGTGCTGCGCACGCTCTTCGGCCTGCTCTCCGGCTTCATCCCGGCGGCGACGGCGCTGGTGGCGGGCAACACGCCGCGCGAGAAGATGGGGGCGGCGCTGGGCACGCTGCAGACGGCCAACGCCGCCGGCAACATCGTCGGACCGCTCTTGGGCGGCCTCCTGGCCCAGCTCATCGGCATCCAGGGCACCTTCTTCGTCTCGGGTGCCGCGCTCTGGATGGCCACGCTCCTCGTCCTCCTTTTGGTGCGCGAGGAGTTCCATCCCTCCGGCAGCCGGCAGTCGCTGGCGGCCGACCTGCGCCAGGCGCTGGGGGTGCCGGCGCTGCGCACCGTCTACGCGCTCCTCTTCTGCCTCCAGTTCGGTGCCATGGTCATCGCCCCCGTCTTCAGCCTCTTCGTCGCGCGCATCGTGCCCGGCGCCGCCGAAGCGGCCACCGGCCTCCTTTTCTCGCTCTCGGGCCTGGCCGAGATCAGCGCGGGGTCGCTCTCGGCCCGCATCGGCCAGCGCCTGGGCTACGCCCAGACGCTGGCTCTGGGCTTCGGCCTGGCGGCGCTCTTCGCCCTGCCCCAGGCCTTCGCCCGCAGCTTCGTCCAGCTGGCCGTCCTGCGCACCTGCCTCGGCTTCGCCTTCGCCCTCACCATCGTCTCCGGCAACGTCCTCATGGGGCTGCACAGCCCGGCCGGCTTCCGCGGGCGAGCCTTCGGCCTGCTCAACTCGGTCAACGCGCTGGCGGCGGTGGTCGCCTCCTCGCTGGGCGGCTGGGTGGCGGACCTCTTCAATCTGGGGACGGTCTTTCTGGTGGCGGGCGTCGTGGCGACAGCGGGGCTGGCGCTGGCCGTCGGCCGCCGGGCCGTGCTGGCGCCGGGCCGGGCGGCGGGAGGGGAGGTCTCTGCCTAGCCCGCCGGGATCGGGCCGGGCGGGAAGGCTCCATCCGGTCACGAGGAGGGAAGCCGATGACGGATGAACGAACCGGAACCCACCTGCGGGCGCTCCGCCTGCCGGAGCGGCTGCTCATGGGGCCGGGCCCCAGCCCGGTGCCCGCCCCCGTCCTGGAGGCGCTGGCGTTGCCCACCGTGGGGCACCTGGATCCGGCCTTCCTGGACGTGATGAACGAGACCATGGACGGGCTGCGCGTCCTCTTCGGCACGGAGAACCCGCTCACCATGGCGCTCTCCGGCACGGGCAGCGCGGGCATGGAGGCTCTCTTCGTCAACCTGGTCGAGCCGGGCGACAAGGTGCTGATCGGCGTCAACGGCCTCTTCGGCGAACGCATGGTGGACGTCGCCCGCCGC
>JAIMAT010000055.1 GCA_023511835.1 Bacillota bacterium
GGGAGTACTACGCGCTCCGCGGCTGGGAGGACGGCGTCGTCCCCGAGGCCAAGCTGCGCGAGCTGGGCATCGAGCCGGTGCGGAGCGGGGCCGCCTGAGCAGAGCCACCGCCCGGCCGCGGCCGGGCGGCGGCGCCCTTTCTCCACGCATGCGATCCGGGGGCCGCCCCTGCGGGGTGGCCCCCGGCCACGCGGCCGGGGGTCGAGAGGAAGAGGACGACCGCCCGCGAATACCTGGATTGTCACAGTTGCTGCTTTGTCAGCTGTACGATCCTGCCTCTCTTCCCCCTTCCCCCGGCGTTCGGGACGATCCATCCGCACTGCCCACCGACTCCCCAAGGAGGTGTCCGCGTGGAGGTCACCGTCCGTCTTTCCGTCAACGGCCGGCCCGTGGAGGCGGCCGCGGAGCCGAGGACGCTCCTGGTCCACTTCCTGCGCGAGACGCTGGGCCTGACCGGTACCCACGTCGGCTGCGACACCAGCCAGTGCGGCGCCTGCACGGTCCTGCTCGACGGGCGGGCCGTCAAGTCCTGCACGCTTCTGGCCGTCCAGGCCGACGGCCGGGCGGTCACCACCGTCGAGGGCCTGGCGGAGTTGCTGCCGGCGGAGGCCCGATTCGAGGGGCTCCACCCGCTGCAGGCCGCCTTCTGGGAGAAACACGGGCTGCAGTGCGGCTTCTGCACACCCGGCATGCTGATGACGGCCGCCGACCTCCTCTCGCGCAAGCCGGAGGCCACCGAGGCCGAGATCCGCGAGGGCCTGGAGGGGAACCTCTGCCGCTGCACCGGCTACCAGAACATCGTGGCGGCCGTGCGCCTCGCCGGCGAGCGGCTGCGGACGGCGGGCGTCGCGGCGACGGACGCGGTGGCGGCGCCGGTCGGCTCGCCGGCACGGGGGGGTGCGCGCTGATGCCCACGCTCTTCGGCACCCCGCTCAAGCGGAAGGAAGACCCCCGCCTGATCACCGGCCGCGCCACCTACACCGACGACCTCCGCCTGCCCGGCATGCTTTACGCCGCCATCCTGCGCAGCCCCCACGCCCACGCGCGCATCCGCGCGGTCGACGTCTCGGCTGCGCTGGCCACACCCGGCGTGGTCCGCGTCTACACCGGCAAGGATCTCGAGGGGCGCCTCGGCCCGATCCCGACCGCCTGGCTCGTCCCCGACGCCGACCTGAAGACGCCGCCGCATCCGGCCCTCGCCTCCGAGCGCGTCCGCTACACGGGCGACGGCGTGGCCATGGTGGTCGCCGAGAGCCGCGCCGCGGCCCGGGACGCGCTGGAGAAGATCCGCGTCGAGTACGAGCCGCTTCCCGCCGTGGTCGACGCCGAGAAGGCCATGGAGCCGGGCGCGCCGCAGGTCCACGACGAGGTTCCCGGCAACGTGGTCCTTCACTGGCGCGCCGGCGACGGCCCGGAGGCGGCGGAGAAGGCGATCGCCGGGGCGGAGGTGGTGATCCGGCGGCGCCTGCGCAACCAGCGCCTCATCCCCACGGCCATGGAGCCGCGCGCCGCGGTGGCGCAGTACAATCCGGCCACCGGCGAGCTGACCGTCTGGCTCACCTCGCAGAACCCGCACATCCACCGCTTCCTTCTTTCGGGGGCGCTGGGCATCCCCGAGCAGAAGCTGCGCGTCGTCGCGCCGGAGGTGGGCGGCGGCTTCGGCTCCAAGATCCCCTTCTACCCCGACGAGGCGCTGGTCGCCTTCGCCGCCCGCGACCTGGGGCGGCCCGTCAAGTGGACGGAGGAGCGCTCGGAGAACTACCGCGCGACCACGCACGGCCGCGACCACGTCCAGGAGCTGGTGCTGGCGGGCACCCGCGACGGGCGCATCACGGCGCTCCGCGTGCGCGCCATCGCCAACCTGGGCGCCTACCTCTCCACGGCGGCCCCCGGGGTGCCCACCATCCTCTTCGGCCTCATCGTCGCCGGCCCGTACGCCATTCCCCATGTGGACGTGGAGGTCTTCGGCGTGCTCACCCACACCACGCCGGTGGAGGCCTACCGGGGCGCGGGACGGCCCGAGGCCACCTACCTGCTGGAGCGGCTGGTCGACCTCTACGCCCGGGAGATCGGCATGGACCCGGTGGAGGTGCGGCGCCGGAACTTCATCCCGGCCGGCCGCTTCCCCTACACCACGCCCACCGGGCTGACCTACGACTCCGGCGACTACGGGCGGGCGCTGGAGAAGGCGCTGGAGCAGCTGGACTACGCCGCCCTCCGCCACCAGCAGGAGGAGCTGCGCCGCCAGGGGCGCTTCCTGGGGGTGGGCTTCTCCAGCTACGTGGAGATCTGCGGCCTGGGTCCGTCCAAGGTGGCCGGCGCCGTCGGCTTCCAGGGCGGCCTCTGGGAGAGCGCGCTCGTCCGCGTCCACCCCTCGGGCAAGGTGAACGCCTACATCGGCAGCTCGCCCCACGGCCAGGGCGAGGAGACCACCTTCGCCCAGGTGCTGGCCGACGAGCTGGGCGTGCCGGTGGAGGACGTGGAGATCGTCCACGGCGACACCGCGCAGACGCCCATGGGCTGGGGAACCTACGGCAGCCGCACCACGCCCGTGGGGGCGAGCGCGCTGGCGGTGGCGGCACGCCGCGTGGTGGAGAAGGCGCGCGCCATCGCCGCCCACATGCTGGAGGCGGCGCCGGAGGACTTGGACTTCCGCGAGGGCGTCTTCCGGGTGCGGGGCGTTCCGGACCGGCAGGCGACGCTGGGGCAGGTGGCGCTCCAGGCCCACCTGGCCTGGGATCTTCCGGAAGGCGTGGAGCCCTCGCTGGAGGCCTCCGCCTTCTACGACCCCGCCAACTTCGTCTACCCCTTCGGCACCCACGCGGCGGTGGTGGAGGTGGAGCCGGCCACGGGCCGGGTGAAGCTCCTCCGCTACGTCGCCGTCGACGACCCTGGCCGGGTGATCAACCCGCTGATCGTGGACGGGCAGGTGCACGGCGGCGTGGTGCAGGGCATCGGCCAGGCGCTCTGGGAGGCGGCGGTCTACGACGAGGCCGGCCAGCTGCTCACCGGCTCGCTGATGGACTACGCCCTGCCGCACGCGGCCCAGCTGCCGATCATCGAGACCCTCCGCACCGAGACGCCCTCGCCCGTCAACCCGCTGGGCGTCAAGGGCGTGGGCGAGACCGGCACCATCGCCTCCACGCCGGCGGTGGTCAACGCGGTGATGGACGCCCTGGCCCCCTTCGGCGTCGACCACCTCGACATGCCCCTGACGCCGGAAAAGATCTGGCGGGCCATCCGCGAGGCGGAGGCCCGGCAGGGAGGTGAGGCGGCGTGATCCCGGCGGCCTTCGAGTACCGGCGTGCCACGAGCCTCGAGGAGGCGCTGCGCCTCCTCCAGGAGGCGGGATCCGAGGCCAAGCTCCTGGCCGGCGGCCACAGCCTGCTGCCGCTGATGAAGCTCCGCCTGGCGCAGCCGGCGGTGCTGGTGGACATCGGCGGCCTCGAGGAGCTGCGCGGCATCCGCCTGGAGGGGGAGGAGCTGGTGATCGGCGCGCTCACCCCGCACGCCGAGGTGGCCGCCTCGGCCCAGGTGGCCGAGGCCTTCCCCCTCCTGGCCCGCGCGGCCGCGGCCATCGGCGACCTGCAGGTGCGCAACCGCGGCACGGTGGGCGGCAACCTGGCCCACGCCGACCCCGCCTCCGACCTGCCGGCGGTGGTGCTGGCGCTCCAGGGGCGCCTGGTGGCGCGGGGAGCCTCCGGCGAGCGGGTGATCCCCGCGGGGGACTTCTTCCTCGGGCCCCTCAGCACGGCGCTGGAGCCCGGCGAGATCCTGACGGCGGTCCGCCTGCCGCTCCTGGCGGGCCGGGTGGGCACCGCCTACGTCAAGCACCGGCATCCCGCCTCGGGCTACGCGGTGGCGGGCGTGGCGGCCGTGGTGCGCCTGGCGCCCGACGGGAGCGTCGACGAGGCGCGCCTGGGCGTCACCGGCGTCGGCCTCGCGCCCTACCGGGCCCGGGCCGCGGAGGAGGCGCTGCGCGGCCGGCGACCCGAGCCGGAGGTGCTGCGCGAGGCGGCGGCCCGCGCCACCGACGGCGTGGAGGTGACCGGCGACCTCTACGCCTCGGAGGAGTTCCGTGCCTACCTCTGCCGCCACCACGCGGCCGAGGCGCTGGAGGAGGCGCTGGCGGCGGCCGCCTGAGACGCGCGTCGCCTGGGGTCGCCCCGCTTCCTGGGGTAGGATCGGGGCGGAGGGTGAAGCGTGATCCCGGACCCCCCGCCCCACTCGCCGCTCTCCCCGGCGGCCGCCGACCCCCCGGTCCCGCGCCGTCCAGGGCCGGCAGCGGCGCTCTGGCGGCAGAACTGGCGCTGGGTGGAGGAGGACCGTCCCGCGGAGCCGGCCTGGAACCTGGCCCTGGACGAGGCGCTGGCCGAGCGGGTGGGCGCCGGCGAGGCGCCCCCCTTTCTGCGCCTCTGGACGGGGAGGCGTTCACTGGTCACCAGCCGCTACGACCCCGGGCTGGTCGACCGCCGGGGCGCGCTGGCCTGGTGCCGAGAGCACAGCTACGACCTCCTGCTCCGCTCAAGCGGCGGCACGGCCGTCGTCCATTCGGAGTGGACGCTCAACCTCAGCGCCGCCGTCCCCGCCCGCGACGGCTTCCCCTCGATCGCCCAGGCCTACGAGCTCTTGCCCGCGGGCCTCCTGCTGGCGCTGGCCGAACTGGGCCTGAGGGCGGGCTACGGCAGCGTGCCGGGAAGCTTCTGCGACGGCCGCTGGAACCTGGTCGCCCGCGGCCGGAAACTGGCCGGCACCGCCCAGCGTCGCCGCGCCGGCTACGTCCTCTGGCATGCGGTCCTGCTGGTCTCGGGCGGGGAGCGGGAGCTGGCCGCCATGAACGCCGACATCGCCGCCTTCTACCGGGCGGCCCGCGCCCCGGCGGAGGCGCCCGACGCCTCGGCGCTGACCAGCGTGGAGCTGGAGTGGCGCGCCGCCCATCCCGGCGCCGGCGCTCCGCCGCCCTCGCGGCGGGAGCTGGGCGAGCGCATCCGCGCGGCCTACGGCCGCCTCTGCCAGCGCCTGGAGACCGGGCCGGCCACGGAGGACGAAAGGGAGCGAGCCGCCCGGCTCGCCCCCTCCTGCCTGCCGCCGGAGCCCGCGGATGCGGACCGTTGAACGCCGTCTCAGCGCGCCGGCGCCGCCCCGCCCTTGCGCTCCATCTCGCGCTGGCGGAGCTCGACGCGGCGGATCTTGCCGCTGACCGTCTTGGGCAGGTCGTCGACGAACTCGATCTCGCGCGGGTACTTGTACGGGGCCGTCCGCTCCTTGACGAACTCCTGGAGCTGGCGCGCCAGCTCCTCGCTGGGTTCCCAGCCGCGCGCCAGGACGACGAAGGCTTTGACGATCTGGCCGCGCACCGGATCGGGGCTGCCCACCACCGCCGACTCGGCCACCGCCGGGTGCTCCAGGAGGACGCTCTCGATCTCGAAGGGGCCGATGCGGTAGGCGGCGCTCAGGATGACGTCGTCGGCGCGGCCCACGAACCAGAAGTAACCGTCCTCGTCCCGGTAGGCGCGGTCGCCGGTCAGGTACCAGTCGCCGCGGAAGACCTGCGCCGTCCGCTCGGGGTCCTTCCAGTATTCGCGGAAGAGGCCGACCGGCCGCTCGGGGCGGACGCGGATGGCCACGTCGCCCTCCTGGCCGGGCGGCAGCTCGCGGCCCTCTTCATCGATGACCGCCACGTCGAAGCCGGGCACCGGCTTCCCCATGGAGCCGGGCCGGACCTCGGTGCAGGGGAAGTTGGCCAGGCAGACGACCGTCTCCGTCTGGCCGTAGCCGTCGCGGATGGTCAGGCCGGTGGCGCGCCGCCACGTCTCGATCACCTCCGGGTTGAGCGGCTCGCCGGCGGCGACGCAGTGGCGCAGGGAGGGGAAGCGGAAGGCCGAGAGGTCCTCCTGGACCAGCATGCGGTAGTTGGTGGGGGCGGCGCAGAGCGTGGTGACCGGGTAGCGCGCCAGCATCTCCAGCGTCCTGCGCGCGTTGAAGCGGGCCGTGTGGTGGACGAAGACGGCGGCGCCCATGATCCAGGGGCCGAAGAAGCTGGACCAGGCCGCCTTGGCCCAGCCGGTGTCCGAGAGATTCCAGTGCAGGTCGTCGGGCTTCAGGTCGAGCCAGTAGGCGCCGGTGACGTAGTGGCCGATGCCGTTGGAGGCCTGGGTGTGGAGCGTCATCTTCGGGTAGCCGGTGGTGCCCGAGGTGAAGAAGAGGACGGCGGGATCGTCGGCGCGGGTGTCGCTTCCTTCGAAGGAAGCGTCGCCGCCCTCCACCAGCTCCTCGTAGCCCAGCCAGCCCTCGCGCTCGCCCTCCACCAGGATGCGCGCCCTCAGCCCGTTCCAGCCGCCGCCCGCACCCCCCGCCTCGGCCAGCGCCTCGTCCACCTTGGGCGCGTTCTCCGGATCGGTGATCACGGCCGCCACCTCCGCGGCCCGCAGCCGGTAGGCGATGTCGCGCGCGGTCAGCTGGGTCGTCCCCGGGCTGAAGACGACGCCCGCGCGGAGCGCCGCCAGGACGCTCTCCCACCAGGCGACGCGACGCGGGAGCAGCAGGAGGAGGCGGTCGCCCGGCCTGAGCCCCAGCGCCAGCAGCGCCGAGGCCAGGCGGCGGGAGCGTTCGCGGAAGCGGCCGAAGGAGATCTTCTGCTCATGGCCCTCGTCGTCCACCCAGAGCATGGCCATCCGTTCAGGTGTCGTCTGCGCGTGGGCGTCGAAGGTGTCGCGGGCGAAGTTGAAGCGCTCGGGCACCTGCCAGCGGAAGGAAGCCACCTCCTGGGCATAATCGCTCATGTTCACTGTCGTCGTCACCTTCCTTCGGCGAGGCGATTGCCCGGCATTTCGATATCCGCCGGCACCCTTCCTCTGGCGAAAAAAGGGGGGCGGCCGCCTGCCCCCCCCCTCCCCTCTCCGCCGGGCCGCCCGCTCTACGTCGTCCCGCCGGTCCGCTGGAGCTGCAGGTGGAAGGCGCGCAGCACCATGACCGCGGCCTCGGCCCGGACGGCCCCGCGCCCGGCCAGGAAGCTCCCGTCAGGATAGCCCGAGACCAGCCCCAGCGCCCTCGCCTCGGCGACATAGGGCCGTTGCCAGGCCGGAATGGCGGCGTCGTCGGCGAAGCCCGTCGCCCCGCCGTAACCGTGCGCCGCCGGATCGCGATCACCCAGGGCGCGGACCAGCCAGACGGCGATCTCGCCGCGCGTCACCGGCCGGTCCGGTAGGAAGCCGGACCCCACCTCCTCCGGCGCCAGCAGGCCCTCCTCCGCGGCGCCCTCGAGGAGCCCCTTGGCCCAGTGTGACCGCGGCACCGAGGGCAGGCGGTCGCCCGCCGCGATCAGGCGGAAGCCCAGCGTGCCGGCCACGATGCTCACCATCTCGGCGCGCGTCACCGCCTGACCGGGCCGGAAGCTCCCGTCCGGGTAGCCTGCGACGCCGCCCAGGCGGACCATTTCCGCCACCGCGTCGCGCGCCCATGAGCCCGCCAGGTCGCCCAGCGGCACGTCGAGCGGCAGCGCGACGAGCGGACCTGCACTCCAGCTCGCCTGACCGCCCTGCACCTCCACCGACCAGCTTCGCCGGGCCGCCAGCGCACCGCCCTGGTCGTAGGCGCGCACCTCCAGCGCGTGGGCGCCCTCGGGCAGCTCCAGCTGGACCGCATACGGAACGCCTGTCGCCACCGCCAGCCGGCGGCCGTCGAGCCAGTACTCCACGCGGTCGACAGCCGGGTGAGGCAGCCGGACGTAGGCGGCCAGGCTCAGGCTGGCCGGCGTCTCCCGGCCGTCGGTCAGCTCCTGGTAGCGGTAGGGAGCGCTCTGGTCGAAGCGGGTGACGTAGTACGGATCCTGCACCGCCTGCCGGTACGCCTCCAGGAGCGGCCCCTTCAGATGGTAGTCCCGCCCCGGGCCGCCCTGGTCGGCCTGGTCGAAGTAGAAGACCCCCTTCACCCGAGGATAGAGGAGCGGGATATAGCCCCAGAGGCGCCGGACGTTCCGGACGGCCCAGGCGGCGTCAACCTGGCCGGTCTCGTGCTGGACGAGGTCGACGCCCGTCTCGGCCACCAGGATGGGCTTGCGCTCCGCGTACAGCTGGTAGACCTGAGCCAGATCGTCCAAGGGGTCGAGGTTGGGCCCCTGGTTGTAGATGGCCTCCATCAGCGGCCGGTCCTGGGGTTTGGCGGCGTAGAAGGCCTGGTCGGCGTAGAAGTCGACGCCGACGAAGTCGACGGCATCGTCGCCGGGATAGTACTCCGGCAGGGTGTCGGCGGGCTGCACATTGGGCGCCCAGACCATGTAGACGCGGCTGGAGGTGGCGTGGACGACGTCGGCCACGTGGCGGAAGGCCTGCCGGTAGGCCTCGGGCTGGCCGCCCCAGGGCACCCAGCTCCCGTTCATCTCGTGGGCGAAGCGGAGGAGCACCGGCACGCCGAGCGCGTCCAGGTCGCGGACCAGCTGCCGCAAGTAGACGTCGTCGTAGGCCTGGGAGAGCCCGCCCTCCGGCTCCAGCGCCAGCTGGAGCGGGACCTGCTGCGCCGTCACCGCCTGCGCCACCCACGCAGGAAGCGGCTGTCCCCAGACCAGGTAGGCCAGGATGGCCTGCGGCCGCCCGACGTACCCCGGAATCCGAGAGAGATCCATGCCGACCGCCGGGTCCGCGTCGTACGTGCCGCCGGTCAGCGCCCCCGACCCGTCCAGGAGGCCGGCCGCGGGATCGGCCGGCAGCCGGGCGTAGAGGCGAAGGTCGGTGCGGTACTCCCTCGCCAGCGAGGCGGGGCCCAGGGCGGACTGGGGGTGGCCCAGGGCGTTCCAGGCGTCGGCCGACTGCCGCCAGGCCGCCACCGCCTGCGGATAGAAGCCGCGATCGGCCTCGGCTTGGGCGAGCTTGGCCGCAAAGACCGCCACCCTCTCGAGCGAGGTCGGATCGGAGTGCCCCGCCGACAGGGTCAGGATCGCCCGCCAGTCGGCGACGGCCCGAGCCAGGTCGCCCGCTCGGTAGGCGGCTTCACCCGCCTGGTAGAGGTCCCAGAAGCGGTCGGCCCAGGCGACCCTGCCCGCTCGGAACCCGCTACCCGCCCCGAAGAGCACCGTCACCAGGAGGGCGGCGAGGAGGCGCGCCGCGCCCCGCTTCCTTGCCCGTCTCGCTTCCGTCCCCGTTCCCCTCCCCTCGCCGCTTCGCTCCCCGCGGAGACGGCCCAGACGCCTTCTCCTGCGGCTGGATCGTACGGGAGAGCCGGTCATGGATCCTGCCGGAGGAGGCGGGGCGGAGGGCGGCTTGACAGCGAACGGTTCTCATTCTTACTGTGGAGTCCGGAACGCCCGTCCTACGGGTCACCTTACTCTCCGTGTGCGGCCGGTCGAAGGCGGCGAGGCGCCCGGCGCGGCCCGGCACGCGGAAGGCGGAGGGGGAAGGCCATGGATCCCATGACGGCGCAGGCAGCCGGAGGCTACGGGGCCCTGGACATCGCCGTCCTGGTGCTGCGGGAGGGGTTCGAGGCGCTGCTGGTGGTGCTGGCGCTGCTCGGCCTGGCTGCCCGGAGCCCGGCGGGGGAGCGGCGACGCCAGGAGACGGCGGTCGCCGCCGGCATCGGCGGAGGCCTTCTTCTGGCCCTTCTCCTGGCCTGGGCCGTGCGCCGCTGGCTGGCCGCCGAGGCGGCCGCCGCGGGGCGCGAGCTGGTCTCGGGGCTGGCTGGCCTGGCCGCCGTCGTCCTCATGCTCGGCGTCGGCTCCTGGCTCCACGAGCGGAGCACGGCGGCCGGCTGGAACCGCTACCTGAAGCAGCAGATGGAGTCGGCGGCCGCCCGCGGCAGCCTCCTCCGCCTCGCCCTGGTCGCGGGCACCGCGGTGCTGCGCGAGGGGGTCGAGGTGGTCGCCTTCTTCGCCGGCCTGGCGGCCTCCGTCGCCGCCGGCCAGGCGGCGCTGGGGCTGGTGCTGGCGCTCCTCCTCCTGGCCGCGGCGGGCTTCGCGGCGCTCCGCTTCGGCTGGCGCCTGCCGACCCAGAGGGTCTTTCTGGTCGCCTCGCTCCTCCTGGACGTGCTGGCCTTCAAGTTCGCCGGCGCCGGCATCCACGCGCTCCAGGAAGCCGGCCTCGTCCCCGAGTCCGCCGCTCCCCTGCCGGGCTTCGCCCCTCTCGGCCTCTACCCCACCTGGCAGTCGTCGCTGGCCCAGCTGGTCGTGCTCCTGGCGGTGACCGCCTTCTGGCTCGAGGCCCGCCGCCGCGACCGGGCGGCGCTCGGCGCAAGCTGAAAAGGCGGGGGCGGGCCGCGGCCCGCCCCCTTCTATTGTTCAGCGCCCGTGCCCGCCCCTCCCCGGGCCGCCCCCCGGGCCCGCGGAGGGAGGCCTCCGGCGAGGACGTCTACTTGTTGGCGAAGAAGTTGGCGTTCTTCTCGATGTAGCTCTTCCACTGGTCCGGGACGTCTTCCTGGAAGTAGATCGCGCTCACCGGGCAGACGCCGACGCAGAGGCTGCAGTCGATGCAGAGGCTGGGGTCGATGTAGAGCTGGTCCTCGCCCTCGACGATGCAGTTGACGGGGCAGACCTCCTGGCAGGACTTGTCCTTCACGCCGATGCACGGTTCGCAGATGACATAGGCCATGCTGTCGACCTCCTTGGATGTTCGCCGTCCACGCCGGCCCGTGGCGCCTCCCGGCCCACAGCCCGAGTCTACCGCAATCCACCCCTGCGGTGGCGGAAGCGGCCGCCCCCCGGCCCGCGCCACCGCCCGGCCGGCCGCGAAGCTCTCCCCCGGCCAGAACCGGCCACGGGCGAACGCATTCGCCGCGGGTGCCGCTTCTCCCTGCCGGCATACCACGCCACGCGGACGGTGAGAGCCTCCTCTCCGCCGGCGACGGCCCCGTGGCGGCCGCTCTAGCGCCCGCCCGTCGCCTTGCGCGGCGCCAGCTGGATGCCGGCTCCCTTCAGGTCGGCCACCGCCGCCTCGATGACGGTGTCGGCCTCCTCGTCACCCATGCGGAGCCCGTGCGAAGCGGCCAGCCGGCGAAGGCGCCGCTCCGCCTCGCTCTTCTTCATGGTCCCGTCCCATCCGTAGACGGCGCCCATCTCCTCTACCGCTCGCACCACGATGCGGGCGATCTGCATCAGGCGGACCAGCCGCTCCGGATCCCGCGCCACCCGCCGCAGGAAGTACCCCACCACGGCGCCCACGCCGGCGAGGAGGGCGTCGCCCCAGCTCAGCTCCATCCTGCTCCACCCCTGGACCGGCATATGCGGCGGCGAAACCGCCGGACGCCCCCCGGAACGGCGACGGCACGCCGGTCGGCGGCGTGCCGTCACCCTCTCGAACAGGCCAAGGCCCGGCCTCCCGCCCGCCGCGCGGGCTCAGGCGACCCGCGAGGACCGCCGCACCAGGCGCGGTCCCATCTCCCGGCGCAGGCGGAGGAGCTCCGCCCGCACCCGCAGGTAGCCCACCGTCGCCAGCAGCAGGAAGCCTGCCACCGCGATCGCCTCGTCCAGGAGCAGCAGCTGCCCCACCCCCCGAGGAAGCCACCGGTCTCCGCACACCGTCTGGCGGTTGTTTCGCCGATCCCGGCGCAGGGGTGGCACCGTCCCTGCACCGGCCACTATACCACGGCGACGGTACGGGCGACCGGCGCCCCCCGGCGGGGCCTGCACCCGCCCGGCCGTGAAGCGGCGCCTCGTGTCGCGGGTAATTTCTACGCGGAGTCACATTGCCGCCCTGAGGAATCCTGCGTACGCGAGTGCCGGTGCCGGCCACCGCAGGCAGCGAGCATTTCTTTTCACTGCTTGCAATCAAGGGCGGGCGCCCTCCAGCTCGGCGCCAGGTTGATTCCGGCGTACACCATCGGCCTCCGGTGTGCTGAGGCCGGTCGATCGCCCGGCCCCGCGTTCCGCTCATGAGAAACGGCGCTCGCCCTGCGGGCGAAGCGCTGGCGCCGGCCGCTTCCCACCGGCAGGAACGTCCTGCTTGTCGCAAATCGTAAGGGCGGCGGCGGCGGCGAACGGCATATTGACGACGGCCTGCGACGCTCCTAGCATCCGGGGTGGACTCCGGCCGGTATGCGGTATGCCATTCCACCCGCGGCCGAGTGCCTCGCGGGATCCGTGCTCCTCCCGCCCGGGCCTGCTCATTCAAGCTCGAACGGCTCAGGATTGCCCGCCCACGAGCGCGCCCGCCGACCCCCGCCGATGGTATGCCGTATGCCCCCGCTCCCACCCTGACTGCGGCCCGTTGGCCGTCAGGGGCGACCTTCCGGCGCAGTGAAGGGCAGCCGGCCTGCGGCTGTACGAAGGAGGCGCAGGTAGCGGATGAGCGCAGCGACGGCACCGGTCAGGACGGCTTCACGCTGGTGGCAAGTGGTCTACGCGATCGTGGTCATGCTGATGATCTCCGTCTACGAGTACACCTTCACCCTCTTCCAGGCTCCTCTGCAGCGCTCCCTGGGTTCCAGCCTCTCCATGATCGGCCTGACGTACACCTTCTACGTGGTGGTCCAGGCGCTGGGCCAGATTCCGGGCGGCGCCCTCATGGACCGCATCGGGCCGCGCTGGGTGATGACGGTGGCCGCCCTCTTCGCCGGACTGGGCTGGATCTTCTCCTCGCTCGCCCGCCAGATCTGGCAGCTCTGGTTGGCCTACGGTATCGGCAGCATCGGCCCCGCCATCGTCTACGCCTGCGCCATGAGCATTGCCCTCAAGTGGTTCCCGGAGCCGCGCATGAAGGGCCTGGTTTCGGGGCTGAACGCCGCCGGTTTCGGCGCGGGCTCCGCCCTCTTCATCCCGGTGGTGGCCTCGCTGATCAGCGGCTCGCCGGACGGCTGGCGGACCGCCTTCCTGATCTTCGGCATCGCGCAGCTGCTGGTCATCCTGGTGCTGGCCCAGGTACTGCGCTATCCGCCGGCCGGATGGACGCCGGAGGGATGGGATCCGCGGCGCCAGGCCCGGCAGGGACGCGCCCCGGCCAGCACGACGCGGCCGTGGACGCCCGGTGAGATGCTGCGGACCTGGCAGTTCTATGCGCTCTGGATCAGCTTCGCCTTTACCGCAGCCGCCGGCCTGATGATCGCCGGCAACCTGGCCGCCATCGGCAAGAGCGCCGGCTTCGGCGAGGCGGCCGGGCTGGTGGTGCTGGCCATCACCCTCTCCCGCATCACCAACGGCCTCGGCCGCGTCTTCGCCGGCTGGCTCTCGGACCGCATCGGGCGGCCGCTCACCATGGGCATCTTCTACCTGCTCATGGGCCTGACGCTCTTCGCGCTGCGCGCGACGGGCTCCTCGCCGGCCGCCTTCCTGGTGCTGAGCATCCTCTTCACCTTCTTCTGGGGGCCCATCTTCGTCCTCAACCCGGCGGCCGTGGGCGACTACTACGGCTCCGAGCACTCCGGGATCAACTACGGGATCCTCTACTCGGCCAAGGCGGCCGGCGGCGTCTTCGCGGGCTTCGTGGCGGGGGCGCTGGCGGCCCGCACGGGCAGCTGGACGCTGGACTTCTACCTGGCCGGCGGGATGGCCGTCCTGGCCGGCCTGATCGCTTTCACCCTGAGGCAGCCTGCCGAGCCCACGAGCGCCGCCCATCCCCTGGCGCCCGAGGCTATGCAGCAGGGACTTTCGGGCTGAGACGGGGAGGTGATGGGCGCTCACCGGAATCATCCCTTGCCCGGCACCGGAGAGGGGCCCAGGTGAGGATCGGTCCGATCCGGTCCCATCCGCGCCGTCCACGCCGGCCACGCCCCCTCCGGGCCGGCCGGGCGCCTGTCGAGAACGGTTATGGAGGCGGATCCGATCGTGGCGAGCGGTTCGGTGGACGTGACGTACCGCGGGATCTTCCAGAAGATCCTGGCGGGGAACATCGTGAAGACGCTG
>JAIMAT010000056.1 GCA_023511835.1 Bacillota bacterium
CGACGTCTTCGCCCTGCTGGAGGCGGGCGGCGTCCGCTACTATTGCAACCTGACCAGCCCCGTGGAATGGTCGGCGGAGGCGGATGGCCGCCTCCGCCAGGGCCGGACGACCGACCTGGACGTGGATGTGCTGCTCTCGGCCGATGGCCGCCTGCGCATCGTCGACCTGCAGGAGTTCAACCGCCACCGCAGCGAGTGGTCGTACCCCGAGAGCCTGGTACGCGAGGTGGAGCGGGCCTTGGCCGACCTTCTCGACCGCATCCGCGACCGCCAGGAAGCCTTCTCCCCGGAGGCGCCCCTGCTCTGGCGGCGCTGGCTGGAGGGGCACTAGCCGCTCGCCCGCCGCCGGCCGGGCGGCCGCCCCGCCCTCACCAGGCCAGCCAGCGGTGCCAGGCGTGCCGCCAGCGGCCGGCGAGCCCCGCCCAGGCCCGGTTCAGCTCCTCCCAGGCGCGCCGTGCCTCGGCCGACTCGGCCGCGGCCGGCGCCGCAGGCGCGAAGAGCGCCCTCTCGTAGAGCGCCGCCAGCCGGCTGAGCGGCGGCACCAGCGAGGGATAGACGCGCCCGACGCGCCGGGCGTACTCGCCCGGCGTCTCGCCCTGCTGGCGCGGCAGGCCGTAGTGTCGGCCGAGCCGCTCGGCGAGTCGGAAGAGCCGTCCCACCTGCTCGCGGCTGCCTGCCGCCGGCGCCGCCTCGCGCCACCAGCCGCGCCCCGCCCAGAGCAGCGCCAGGAGCAGGGCGGCACCCAGCGCGAGCACCGCCGGCGAGCCGCGGCCCGCCCTCCCCGAAGCCGGGCCGGCGTCCCCGGTCTGACCCTCCTGCGGCTGGCGCACCTGGGGTGGCGGTGCGCTCCGGCCGGGCGCCGGCGCGTCCGGCGCGGAGGGGGCGACCGACGCCTGCGCCCCCGTCGCGCCGGATCCCGGCGTGGGGTCGAAGGGCACCCAGCCCCGCCCGGGAATCCAGGCCTCCACCCAGGCGTGGGCGTCCTCGTTGCGCACCTCCAGGCTGCGGCTGCCGTCCGGGAGCGGGGTGGCGGAGCCGAGGTCGACGCGGAAGCCCGTCACCCAGCGCGCGGGGATGCCCAGCGTGCGCAGCATCACCACCATGGCCGTGGAGTAGTAGGTGCAGTAGCCCTGGCGCTCGTCGAAGAGGAAGAAGTCGGTGAAGTCGCGTCCCGGCGGCGGCGCCGAGGCGTCCAGCGTGTAGGGGTAGGTCCGCTTCAGGAAGGCCTCCAGCGCCTGGGCGCGGGCCAGCGGGTCGCCCAGCCCGGCCGTCACCTGCTCCGCCAGCCGCTTCACCCGCGCCGGCAGCGTGGCCGGCAGCTGCAGGTCGGTGCCCTGGTCGGGCGGTGGCACGGGACCCGCCTGCGGCGAGAGGTCGTAGCCGGGCCCCCCGGGGGCGATCAGGCGGACCACCAGCTGGTAGCTCCCCTCCAGCGCGCCGCCCGATGCGTAGAGGTTGCCCATCCCGTCGGCGCGGAGCGGGGCCGGCGCCCGCAGACGGACCGGCTGCAGGGGATAGAAGAGGACCGGGAGGCTCTCCTGGGGCTCCACCTGCAGGCGGAGGAGGGGGGCCGAGGGCGGGATCGCCCCGGCCGGCGCCGGAGGCTCGGAGAGGACCGGCTCCTCCGTCTGGGAGAGCCGCCAGCCGTCGCCCGTATAGACGTCCTCCGCCATCCCGCGCAGGTAGAGCGTCCCCCGGGCGGGCTCCCCGCGCAGGCGGAGCCGGAGGACCGGCGTCGGGTCGAGCAGCACCGGCCCGCCGAGGCGATCGTTGGCCTGCGCGAAGCCGGTGCTCGAGAGGTCGAAACCGGTCAGCCCGAGACCGCCGACGGGGACGCCCGCGCCGCGCAGCTGGCCCAGCGAGGGCAGGAGCCGGGCCAGACGGACGCCCAGCGAGCCCAGGCTGGCGGGCGGGATGGCGGAGGGCAGCGCGGAGACCAGCAGGAGAAGCGCGGCTCCGGCCAGCACGCCCGTCGCCAGCAGCCGCGCCGGGGTGGCGGCATAGGCGGGTGCCGGCCGGGCCGCCCCGCCGGAGCCGCCGCCCGACCCCGCGGCCCGGTCGGCGCCGGCGACGGCCTCCCGCGCCGCCAACCAGGCCAGCCCCAGCGCCATGGCCGGCCAGAGGACGTCGTAGGCCGGGTCCCAGTACCAGAGCCACTGCACCAGCAGGACGGCGGCGCCCAGCCCGAGGAGCCAGATGCCGCGCCCCTGCGACATGCGCTCGCGGTGCGCCACCACCCCCGCGGCCAGTCCGCCCAGCGTCATGAGCGCGTAGGCCACCGGGGGCGGTACCGCCTCGGGGTGGCCGCTCCAGGCGGCGGCGACCAGCTGGATCACCTGCACCAGGCCGAGGCGGAGGCGCCACCAGAGGAGGGGGTCGTAGCGGGCCGCCAGGCCCAGGGCGACCACCGCGGCCACCGCCAGCGTCGGGCTCAGCCAGCGCCAGCGGGCCAGCGCCCAGGCCGCGAGCGCCACCGGCAGCGCCGCCAGCAGGAAGGGGAGCGGCTCCAGCGGCACGTGCAGGAAGGGCCCGAAGCTCCAGGCCAGGAGGGCCAGATAGGCGTGGAAGAGCGTGATCTCCAGGAGCTGCCAGGCGAAGGCGCCCCCCTCCGCGGGCGGCTCCGCCCTCCGCCCGGGCGCCGGCAGGGCCGGTGCACGGCTAGAGGGATCGGGAGCGGCCAGCACCCTCACCCCCCAGGAGCGCCGCCAGCTCGCCCACGGAGGCGACGGCGTAGGCCGGGATCCCCGCCCGCGCCAGGTCGCCGAGAAGGCGGTCCGGGCCCGGCTCTCCCGCCGCCGCCCGGTGCGGGGCGAAGGGGAGGGAGCCGTCGCGCCCGGTGCCCCGGCGGGGCAGGGCGAGGAGGGCGAGCAGGCCGAAGCCGGCGCGCTGGAGGCGCTCCAGCGCCGCGGCCAGCGGCTGGTCGAAGCGGGGCGAGACGACGACCAGGGCCGTCCGGGCGGGCAGCTCCAGCGCCAGCTCGCCCAGGGCGGCGGCCATCTCCTCCTCGCCCGGCTGTGCCGCGGCCAGCGCCTCCAGGAGGAGCGCCATCTGCGCGTCGCCCGCCCGCGGCGCGATCCAGGTCCCGCCCTGGCCGGGGATCCAGGCGCCCACCGCCATGTTCCGGCCCAGCCAGGCGCGGGCGCAGGCCGCCACCAGCTCGCAGGCGGTGTCGAAGAGGTCGGCGGGAGCTTCCTCGCGGCCGCCGACCCGGCCGGCGGACTCCAGGTAGGCCCGGAGGCGGCCGTCCAGGACCAGGACGGCCTGGCCGCCGGCCGTCGGGTCGAACTGCTTGGTGAAGAGCATCCCGCGGCGGGCGCTGGCCTTCCAGTGGATCCAGCGCGCCGCGTCGCCCGGCTGGGCCGGCCGCGCCCCGGCCAGGCTGGTCGGGTCGGCCAGGTTCCGCCGCCGCGTCTCGGCCTGGCCGTAGGGCTCGCCGAGCGGCAGCGAGAGGCGTTCCAGCGGCAGCACGCGGGGGTAGACCGTCAACGTCTCTTCCCCCTCCACCCGCCAGCGGTGCTCAAAGAGGCCGAACGGATCGCGCACGGCCGCCTCCAGCGGACCCAGCCGGTAGCGGCCGCGACGCAGCGGGGCGGTGCGCAGCCGGTAGGTGGCCGAGGCGGAGACCGGCAGGGAGAGGAGGAGCGGGGCGGGCAGCAGGCCGACGCGGGCCCCGGGGGCGTCCTCGAGGCGCAGGCGCGGGACCGGCAGCCAGCCGTCGTTCTCCACCGCCAGCCCCACCTCGAGCCGGCCGCCGGCCGTGGTCCGGAGCCGCCCGCGCACGAAGGCGACCCGAACATGGCGCGCCGCGTAGAGCGTCCAGCCGCCCGAAAGGAGCAGGAGGCCGGTGAAGAGGTAGAAGACCGACCAGGGCAGCTGCCCGCCCATGAGCAGCGCGGCCAGACCCAGGGCGGCCCAGAGCGCCGGCAGCCAGGGATCGCTCAAGCGGAGGTGGCGCAAAGCCTATCCCCCCCGCCTCACCCGCACCTGGTCCGGCAGGGGCGTCCGGGCGAGGATGTCGCGGAGCACCATCTCCGGGCCCACCTGCTGCCAGCGCGCCTCCGGCCGCAGGATCAGGCGGTGGCCCAGCGCCGGTTCGGCCAGCGCCTTGACGTCCTCGGGCAGGACGTAGTCGCGGCCCAGGAGGGCGGCGCGCGCGCGCGCCAGCGCCGCCAGCGCCACGGCCGCCCGGGGGCTGGCGCCCAGCTGGACATCGGGGTGGGAGCGGGTGGCGGCGATGACGTCGACCAGGTAGGCGCGCAGCGCCGGGTCGACGTAGACTTGGCGCACCCGCTCCTGGGCCGCCAGCACTTCCTCCGGCGTCGCCACCTGCTCCAGGGTGCGAAGCGGCTCGTCGCCGTGCAGCCGGTCCAGGAGGAGCGCCTCCTCGTCGGGCGCCGGGTAGCCGATGCGGAGGCGGAGGCCGAAGCGGTCGAGCTGGGCCTCGGGCAGCGGGTAGGTCCCCTCGAAGTCGACGGGGTTCTCCGTCGCCAGCACCAGGAAGGGGCGCGGCAGCGGGCGGGTGACGCCGTCCACGCTCACCTGGCGCTCCTCCATGCACTCCAGCAGGCTCGACTGGGTCTTGGGCGAGGCGCGGTTGATCTCGTCGGCCAGCACGATCTGGTGGAAGACGGGGCCGGGTTCGAAGCGGAAGTCGCCGCGGTGCGGGTCCCAGACCGAGGTGCCCGTCACGTCCGAGGGCAGGAGGTCGGGCGTGAACTGCAGGCGGGCGAAGCTGGCGCCCAGCGAGACGGCCAGCGCCTTGACCAGCATGGTCTTCCCGGTACCCGGCACGTCCACGATCAGCACGTGGCGGTCGGCCAGGAGCGCCGTCAGCAGAAGCTCGATCGCCTGCCGCTTGCCCAGGATGACGCGCTCCACGTTGGCCGTCACCCGGGCGGCCAGGTCGCGTACGTCGGGATACTCGGGCATAGGATTCTCCCTTGCACCGGATTGCGGAATCATCGTATCACGAAACTTGCGCCGCCCGAGGCCGAGGCGCCCCGGGCGCTGGGAGGGATGGCCGGTGGGCGGGAGAGGGAAGGCGGGCGCCGCGGGCGGGGCGGGCGAAGGCTACCGGGGCCAGCGGGTGGCCGTCATCGGTCTCGGCCGCTCCAACCTGCCGCTGGTCCGCTGGCTGCTGGAGCGGGGGGCGCGGGTGACGCTCTTCGACCGGCAGACGGCGGCCGAACTGGGCGAGCGGATGGCGCCGCTGGCTGGCCTGGGCGTGGAGATGCGCCTGGGACCGGGCTACCTGGACGAGGGGTTGGAACGCTTCGATCGGCTGGTGCTGACACCCGGCATGCGTCTCGACCTGCCCCAGGTGGAGGAAGCGCGCCGGCGCGGCGTCCCCCTCGACGGCGAGATCGCCATCCTGCTCCGCGAGCTGGCCGCGCGGGGCGCGCGGGTCGTCGGCATCACCGGCAGCTCCGGCAAGACGACCACCACCAGCCTGGCCGGGCGGATCTTCGCCGCCGCCGGCCTGCGCACCTGGGTGGGGGGGAACATCGGCGACCCGCTGATCGACCGGGTCGACCGGATCAGTGCCGGCGACACGGTGGTGCTGGAGCTCTCCAGCTTCCAGCTGCGCACCGTCGACCGGAGCCCGCAGGCGGCCGCGCTCCTCAACGTGCGGCCCAACCACCTGGACGTGCACCCTTCCTTCGAGGACTACGTGGAGAGCAAGCGGCGCATCGTGCGCTTCCAGGTGCCGGAGGACGTGGCTGTCCTCAACGCCGAGGACGAGATCTGCCGCGCCACCCCGACGCCGGCCCGCCGGCTCTGGTTCGCGCTGGAGCCGTCGGCGCTGCCCGCCGGGGGGGAGGGGGCCGCCTGGCTGGAGGAGGGGCGCCTGCGGCTGCGCTGGGAGGGGTGCTCCGAGGAGCTGGGCGAGGCGCGGCAGATCCCCCTGCGCGGGCGCCACAACGTGGCCAACGTGCTGGCCGCCGCCGGCCTGGCGCGGGCGCTGGGCGTCCCCGCCGCCGTCGCTTGGCGGGCGGTGCTGGACTTCCGGCCGGTGGAGCACCGGCTGGAGCTCTGCGGCCGGGCGGGCGGGGCCACCTGGGTCAACGACTCCATCGCCACCGCGCCGGACCGGACGGTGGCGGGCCTGGAGGCCTTCGAGGAGCCCGTCGTCTTGATCGCCGGCGGCTACGACAAGCACCTCTCCTACCGCCAACTGGCCGAGCGGATGCTGGGGCGAGTCCGCCTGGCCGTCCTCCTCGGCCAGACGGGGCCCGTCATCGCCCGCGAGCTGGAGCAGGCGGCCGCCGAGCGCGACGTCGAGCCGCCGCCGGTGCTCCGCGTCGGCTCGCTGGAAGAGGCGGTGGAGGCGGCCCGCCAGCACGCCCGGCCCGGCGACGTGGTCCTCTTCTCGCCGGCCAGCGCCAGCTACGACATGTTCCGCGACTTCGAGGAGCGGGGGCGCCGCTTCAAGGAGCTGGTCGGCCGGCTGGGGCGGCGGGAGGCGGCCGCAGGCGTCCGGAACGGGGAGGAGCCGGGCGGGGCGGAGGGGTAAAGGCCATGCACAGGCGGGAGGGGGCGCCGCGCCCGGGCGGCGGCCTCTGGCGGGGAGGGGCCAGGGTTGGCGGGCTTCGTCCACCTGCACATGCACTCGGAGTACAGCCTCCTCGACGGCATGATCCGGGTCCAGGAGCTGGCCCGGACGGTGCGCGCGATGGGCATGCCGGCCGTGGCGCTGACCGACCACGGCGTCCTCTACGGCGCCGTCGACTTCTACAAAGCCTGCCTCCAGGAGGGCGTCCGCCCCATCCTGGGTTGCGAGCTCTACGTCGCCCCGGGCAGCCGTTTCGAGCGCGCCCCCGGCGCCGACGGCGAGCCCTACCACCACCTCACCCTGCTGGCGGAGAACGAGCAGGGCTGGCGCAACCTGATGCGCCTGGTCAGCCTGGCCTCGCTGGAGGGCTACTACCGCCGGCCCCGGGTGGACCGCGAGCTGCTCGAGCGGTACCACGACGGGCTGATCGCCCTCAGTGGCTGCCTCAGCGGCGAAGTGGCCAGCCGCCTGCTGCGCGGCGACCGGGAGGGGGCGCGCGAGGCGGCTCGCTTCTACCGAGACCTCTTCGGCCGGGAGAGCTTCTTCGTCGAGCTCCAGGACCACGGCCTCGCGGCCCAGCGCCGCCTCCTCCCCGAGCTGGCGGAGCTGGCGCGGGAGTTGGGCGTGGGCGTGGTCGCCACCCAGGACGCCCACTACCCGCGGCGCGGGGATGCGGCGGCGCACGAGGTGCTCCTCTGCATCCAGACGGCCACCACGCTGGAGGACCCCGGGCGGATGCGCTTCGGCTCGGACGAGTTCTACATCAAGAGCCCCGAGGAGATGGCGGCGCGCTTCGCCTGGATCCCCGAGGCGCTGGAGAACACGCTCTCCATCGCCGAGCGCTGCCGCGTGGAGCTCCCCTTCGGGCGGACGGAACTGCCGGCCTACCCGGTGCCCGGAGGGCTGGAGGCGCCCGCCTACCTGCGGCAGCTCTGCGAGGAGCGGCTGCCGGCGCGCTATCCGGAGGCGGAGCGGCGCGCCCCGGGCGGGGAGGTGCGCCGGCGGCTGGAGCACGAGCTGGCGGTCATCGAGCGGATGGGCTACGCCAGCTACTTCCTGATCGTCTGGGACTTCATCGACTGGGCGCGCCGCCGCGGTATCGCCGTCGGGCCCGGGCGGGGCTCGGCGGCGGGCAGCCTGGTGGCCTACGTGCTGGGCATCACCGACGTCGATCCGCTCCGTCACCGGCTGGTCTTCGAGCGCTTCCTCAACCCGGAGCGCGTCTCCATGCCCGACATCGACATCGACATCGAGGACCGGCGGCGCGGCGAGGTGATCGATTACGTCGTCCACAAGTACGGTCCGGAGCGTGTCGGCCAGATCATCACCTTCGGCCGCATGCTGGCCCGCTCGGTGGTGCGCGACGTGGGCCGCGCCCTGGGCCTCCCCTACGGGGAGGTGGACCGCGTCGCGCGCATGGTGCCCGAGCGCCTTGGCATCACGCTGGAGGAGGCGCTGGAGGGCAGCCCCGAGCTGGCCGAGGCCTACGCGGGCTCCGAGCGCGTGCGCACGCTCCTGGACGTGGCCCGCCGCCTGGAGGGCCTGGCGCGCCACGCCTCGGTCCACGCCGCCGGCGTGGTCATCTCGCCCGTCCCCCTGGTGGAACGCGTACCGCTCCAGGCCATGCAGCACAACGGCGAGACGACGGTGGTCACCCAGTTCCCCATGGGGACGCTGGAGGAGCTGGGGCTGCTCAAGTTCGACTTCCTGGGACTGCGTACGCTGACCGTCCTGGAGGAGGCGCGCCGCCTCGCCGGCGAGCGGCGGGGCGCCCCGCTGGACTTCCAGAGCCTGCCCGAGGACGACCCCGAGACGCTGGCCATGCTGGGCCGCGGCGAGACCACGGGCATCTTCCAGCTGGAGTCGCCGGGCATGCGGGAGATGCTCCGCGAACTGAAGCCGTCGCGCCTGGAGGACGTGATCGCCGCCGTCGCCCTCTACCGCCCGGGGCCCATGGAGAACATCCCCGAGTTCGTCCGCGCCAAGCACGAGGGGCGGATCCGCTACCCGCACCCGCTGCTGGAACCGATCCTGCGCGACACCTACGGGATCCTGGTCTACCAGGAGCAGGTGATGGAGGTGGCCTCGGTGATGGCCGGCTTCACCCTCGGCCAGGCCGACCTCCTTCGTCGCGCCGTCGGCAAGAAGAAGCGCGAGGAGCTGGACGCCCAGCGCCAGGCTTTCGTTGAGGGTTGCCTGCGCAACGGGCACTCGCTCGAGCTGGCGGAGGAGCTCTACGACCTGATCCTCCGTTTCGCCAACTACGGCTTCAACCGGGCGCACGCCGCCGCCTACGGCATCCTGGCCTACCGCACCGCCTGGCTGAAGTGCCACGAGCCCGTCGCCTTCCTGGCTGCGCTCCTGGCCAGCGTCCAGGAGCAGAGCGAGAAGGTGGCCGAATACATCCGCGAGGCTCGCCGCCTGGGCATCGAGGTGCGGCCGCCGCACGTCAACCGCTCCGGCGTCGACACCGGCCCGGAGGAGGACGGCCGGGCGATCCGCCTGGGCCTGGCGGCGGTCAAGAACGTGGGGCGGGCGGCCGCCGAGGCGGTGGTGGAGGCGCGCCGGAGAGAAGGACCCTTCGCCGGCCTCGCCGACCTGGTGGCGCGCACGGGCACGGCGGTGCTCAACCGCCGGGCGCTGGAGAGCCTGGTCAAGGCGGGGGCGCTGGACGGGCTCGGCCCCAACCGGGCGACGCTGGCCGCCTCGCTGGAGGCGGCGCTGGAGGCGGCCCAGTCCGAGGAAGCCCGGCGCGAGGGCGGCCAGCTCTCGCTCTTCGGCGAGGGCGGCGGCGCACCCTTGGCGGCACCCCCGCCGGGGGCCGGCACCGCCGCGGAGCCCGAGTGGCCTCCCCTGCGCCGTCTGGCCGCCGAGAAGGAGGCGCTGGGCTTCTACCTGAGCGAGCACCCGCTGGAGCGGATGGAGGCGCGGCTGCGCGCGCTGGGCGTGACGCCGGTGGAGCGGCTGGCCGGAGGGCGCCCGGAGGAGACGGTGCGCGTGGCCGGCTCGTTGGCGGGGCTGCGCCGGAGGAAGACACGGAACGGGGAGACGATGGGCTTCCTCGTGTTGGACGATGGCACAGGCGAGGCGGAGGTCCTGCTCTTCCCGCGCCTCCTGGCCCAGGTCGCTCCGCTGCTCTCCGGCGAGGCGCCGCTCGTCCTGGTGGAGGGCCGCTACTCGCCCCGCGACGACCGGCCGGAGCGGCCGCTGCTCGTGGCCGGCCGCGTCGAGCGCCTGGACGAGGAGGAGGCGCCGGCGCTCTTTCTCCGGCTGGGGCGGCGACTGGCGGCGGAGGAGGACCAGTGGCTCGGCCGGGAGCTCCGCCAGCGGCCCGGCCGGTCACCCGTCTTCGTCGCCGAGGGCGGGCGGCGCTGGCGCCGGCTGGCTCTCCGCGTCGAGGCCGACGAGGAGCTCCTCCGCCTGCTGGCCGACCGCTTCGGGCCGGACGCCGCGCGGCTGGGCTCAGCCGGCTAGGCCGTGGAGCCGGAGATGGGCGGCCGCCAGGAGCGTCTTGCCGTCGTGGATGCGACCCGCCTCCGCCTCGGCGAGGAAGGTCTCCAGCGCCAGCGCCTCCACCTCCAGCTCCTCGCCGGGGTCCAGCTTCCGCTCCCCCGGCTCGAGCCCGCTGGCCAGAAAGAGGTGGATCTCCTC
Source organism: Bacillota bacterium (assembly GCA_023511835.1). Classification (NCBI taxonomy): domain Bacteria; kingdom Bacillati; phylum Bacillota; species Bacillota bacterium. Next base: position 10,205 of record JAIMAT010000056.1, read on the forward strand.
GTTGGAGTAGCCGGGCACCGGCCAGAACCAGAGAAGCTCCCGCAGGCTCGCCGCCCGGTAGCCTGTCTCCTCCTCCAGCTCGCGGCGCGCGCAGGCCTCGACGCTCTCGCCCGGCTCGGCCTTGCCGGCCGGCAGCTCCAGGATCCAGCGGTCCAGCGCCGCCCGGTACTGCCGTTCCAGCAGGATGCGTCCGTCGGGCAGGAGCGGGATGACGCAGGCCACCTTGGGCGAGTCGACGTACCAGTGCGTCACCTCGCGGCCGCGGACGGTGAAGCGGCGTTCGGCGATGGGTAACATGGGATCCTCCTTCCGCGGGGCGCTGGGCCGGCTCCTTCCCCTTTCGCAGCGCTCGCGGAGCTTCCTGCTCTTCACCTTCTTCGTCCAGGCCGGCCTGGGCGTCCAGACGGTCGCCTACAATCTCTGGCTCCTGGCGCTGGGCTATCCAGCCGCCTGGCTGGGCCGGCTGATGGCCGTCGGCGCCGCCGCCGGCCTGGCCGGCTCGCTCCCCCTGGCCTGGCTGGGCCGGCGCTGGGGCGCGCGGCCGCTGCTGCTCCTGGCCGGCGCCCTGGGCGGCCTTCCCGGCGCGGCCAGCCTGCTCTGGCCGCGCCCGGCGCTTCTCCTGCCGGCGGCGGCCGGCTCGGGGCTGGCGGCGGCCGCCCTGGCCGTGGTCGCCAACCCGCTCATGGCCTCCCTCGAACCGCCCGGCCGGGCCAGCCTCCTCTTCTCCAGCCAGTTCGCGGTGGGCCAGCTGGCCTCGCTGCTGGGCTCGCTGCTGGGCGGCGGGCTGCCCGCCTGGATGGAGGCCTGGGGCCGGGTGGCCGCGCTGCGCGACACGCTCGGCGTCTCGCTGCTCCTGACGGCTTTCGCCCTCTTCCCGCTCCTGGCCCTGGACGGCGCCGGCGGCGGGGCGGCCCCGGTCGCGGCGGCCGGCCCGGCGGGCCCGGGGCGGCCACCGCGCTCCGCCAGGAGGCGACGGTCGGCGCGCGGCCTGCTCGCTCCGGCCTTGCTGGTCCTGGCGGAGGCGGTCACGGGGGCGGGCGCCGGGCTGGTCATCCCCTATCTCAACGTCTTCCTCGTCCGCCGCTACGGCGCCGGCACCGGCCAGGTGGGGACGCTCTTCGCCCTGGGCTCGGTGGCGACGGCGGCGCTGGCGCTGGCCGCCGGCCGGGCGGCGCGGCGGCTGGGCCCGGCACGGGTCGGCATGGCGCTCGAGCTGCTCTCGTTGCCGCTCCTCCTGGCCGTCCCGCACGCGCCCTCGCTGCCTGTGGCCGGGGCCGAGCTGATCCTCCGCACGGGCCTGATGAACGCGGCCGAGCCGCTCCGCGGGCAGTTCGCCATGGAGGCGGTGGCACCGCCGGCGAGGAACTGGCTGGCCGCCCTCCAGAACCTGGCCTGGGAGGCCGCCTGGGCAGCCGCCACCGCCTGGGCCGGACCGCGCGTCGACGCGGGCGCCTTCCCCCTCCTCTTCCGCGGCACGGCCCTGGCCTACGCCCTGGGCGTGGCGCTCTGGCTCGTGGTGGCGCTAAGGCTGTCGGCGGGTCGACGGCAGGCGGGGCCGGCGCCCGGGGCCGGCGCGGAGGGATCCGCTGGCGGAAAGTGAATCCATGGCATGCGGACGGTGCGACGGTTCCGCCCCTCCGCCGCGCGCGGAAGCTCGCCCGTGGCCGTGGGGGCGGGCCGGCGCCCGCCGGCTCGCCGGTGCGTGTCGAGGCTGGCCAAGGAAGGTGGACGCCATGGAAGGCGAGGGGCGCATCCGTCTGCTACCCGACCTCTACCTGCACAACGACCTCGTCCTGCGTCGCGATGCCGTCGAACTCCTGGAGGAGCCCGTCTTCGCCTTCGACGGCGAGGGGGAGCCGGTCTACGCCAACGCCAGCGCACGGCGATGGCTGGAGTTGGAGGCGGATGAGACCGGGCTAGGGAGCCTCGCCCAGCGCGTGGGCGGCCACCTGGACGGCGCCGTTCGGGCGGCGCTCTCGGGGCGGAGCACCCGTCTCATCGTGCGGGGCGGGCTGAAGGCGCAGGTGCTGCCGCTGGTCAGCTTCGACGGTCCGCTGGCAGGCGCCGTCCTGGTGGTGGAGGCGCCGGAGGCGCCGCCCGCTCTCCGGCGCCGCGAGCGCCTTTTCCGCGCGCTGCTGGACGAGCTCTCGCGCGGGGGAGGCTGGGCTTACGCCCTGGACGCGGGAGCGCGCGTAGCCTGGGCCAGCGGGGAGCTGGCCGACCTCCTCGGGCGGGCGCCGCAGGAACTCCTGGGTCGGAGCATGGGCGAGCTGCTGCCGGGTCTCCCCGTCGAGGCGCGCGTCGACGAGGAGGCCCTGCTTTCGCGCGGCCGCGTGGAGCGCCGCCTCAACCTGGACCGCTGGCTCGCCGCCCGGCCCGGGCCCATGAATGTCTACGCGCGCGCCCTCCTCCACGAGGAGGAGCCGCTGGGCGTCCTGGTCCGGATGGAACCCGTCCGCCGCCAGGAGGAGGAGCCGGTCGCCCACGCGCAGCAGGCGGCCGCCATCGCCGCCCATGAGATCCGCAACGCCCTCTCGGCCATCCGCGGCTACCTCCAGCTGGTGGAGCGCTCGGCCAGCGAGCGGCAGCAGGAGTTCCTGCGCCTGGCCCTGCACGAGCTGGACCGGGTGAGCGACCTGACCAGCTACCTGATCGCCCTGGAGCGCCCTCTCACGCCCAGCGACCAGAGCGCCCAGCCCCTCCAGCGCTGCCTGGGGGAGAGCGTCCGGGAGATGGAGGTGCAGGCGCGGGCCGCGGGGGTGGAGCTGCGCCTGGCCGCGCCCGAGGCGCCGGTGGTGGCGCGCCACAGCTGCGACAGCCTGCGCCAGGTGATGCTCAACCTGATCGGGAATGCTCTGGAGGCGGTAGGCCCGGGCGGCCACGTCGACGTGACGCTCCGACCAGAGGGGAGCTGGGCGGTGATCGAGGTGGCCGACGACGGCCCAGGCATCCCCGCCGACCGGCTGGAGAAGATCTTCGAGCCTTTCTTCACCACCAAGGCCAACGGCACCGGCCTCGGCCTCTCCATCTGCCGCCGCCTGGTGGTCGCCCAGGGCGGCGAGCTCCGGGTGGAGAGCCGCGACGGCGAGGGGGCGCACTTCTTCGTCCGCCTGCCGCTCTCCGGCGCCGAGGGGGCGGCGGCCGGCGCGGGAAGGCAGGAATGAGGCGGGAGGGGGAGAAGGCTGGCGCGAACCTGCGCCTGGGAGGGAGGCGCGTGTGGCAGGTCCTCTACGTAGCAGCCACGCGTGAGGTGGCCGACCGGATCGTGCGGGGGCTGGCCGAGCGGGGCTTCCTGGCGCGCCTGCAGGCGGTGGGGGGCCATGGCGGCCCGTCGACATGGGAGATCCTCCTTCCCGAGGTGGAGATCGAGGAGGCGCAGGCCGCGCTGG
>JAIMAT010000057.1 GCA_023511835.1 Bacillota bacterium
CCGGCTCCCAGCCGATCCACTCGATCCCCTCGACCCCGGCGAAGCGGCGCGCCATCACCTCCATGGCCTGGGGGTTGTCGTCGACGAGCAGGAAGCGCCGCCCCAGCGCCAGCGCGGCCGCGCCGGTGGTGCCGCTCCCCGCGAAGAAGTCCAGCACCAGGTCGCCCGGCCGCGAGCTGGCGGCCACGATCCGCCGGAGGAGCGCCAGGGGCTTCTGCGCCGGGTAGCCCGTCTTCTCGCGGCTCTTCGTCCCGACGATGCTCTGCCACCAGGTATCGGTGGGCGTCTTGCCGCGCGCCGCCTTCTCCGGCCCCACCAGCCCCGGCGCCAGGTAGGGGATGCGGTCCACCTCGTCCAGGCGGAAGACGTAGCGGCGCGGGTCCTTGACGTAGACCAGGATGTCGTCGTGCTTGGGCGGCCAGCGGCGCCGGCTCCGCCCGCCGTAGTCGTAGGCCCAGATCACCTCGTTGAGGAAGCAGCGCCGCCCGAAGATCCCGTCCAGCAGCACCTTGACGTAGTGGACCTCGCGGTAGTCCAGATGGACGTAGAGCGTCCCGTGCCCGGCCAGCACGCGCCGCGCCTCCGCCAGCCGCGGCTCCAGCCAGCCCAGGTAGTCGTCGAAGGCGTCGGGGAAGGCGCGCTCCTCCAGCCGCGTCGTCCGGTAGCGCCGCCCCAGGAAGCCGGTCCGGTCGCCCGCCTCCCCGCTCCCCGCGCGCTCGGTGCGCAGCGTCGCCCGCCGCCGCTCCCGCCCGGTGTTGAAGGGCGGGTCGACGTAGATGAGGTCGACGGAGCCGTCGGGCAGCTGGCGCAGGACCGGCAGGTTGTCGCCGAAGATGATGCGGTGGCGCGCGCCCGGCGTTGCCTCCACGGCCGGCAGCCCCCTCCCCCGGCCGATGGTAGCGCAGCGCGGGCCGCCGGAGGCGCGCAGGCAGGGTGTGGGGAAAGGTACGTTTCGATTTGCCGTCATGACGCCGGAACCGGCATCATGATGGCGTTCGAGGAGGAGCCGTCCGGAGGATGGTAGGCGAGTCCGGGCGCCCGCAGGGCCCGGCCGGCGCGGCCGGCCGCGACGGCGCCCTGATCCTGGGCATCGAGACGAGCTGCGACGAGACGGCGGCCGGCGTCGTCGCCGGCGGCCGGCGCCTCCTCTCCAGCGTCGTCGCCTCGCAGATCGAGATCCACCGCCCCTACGGGGGCGTCGTGCCCGAGGTCGCCTCGCGCCAGCACCTGGAGAACCTGATGCCGGTCGTCCGCCGCGCCCTGGAGGAGGCCGACGTCCGCTGGTCCGACCTGGACGCCATCGCCGTCACCCGCGGCCCCGGCCTCGTGGGCGCGCTCCTCGTCGGCCTCAGCGGCGCCAAGGCGCTGGCCTGGGCGCACGGCCTGCCCCTGGTCGGCGTCCACCACCTGACCGGCCACATCTACGCCAACTGGCTCTTCGAGCCCGAGCCGGAGCTGCCGGCCGTCTGCCTGGTCGTCTCCGGCGGCCACTCCGACCTGGTGCTGGTCGAGAGGCACGACCGCCTGCGCGTCCTCGGGCGGACGCGCGACGACGCCGCCGGCGAGGCCTTCGACAAGGTGGCGCGCCTCCTCGGGCTCCCCTACCCGGGCGGGCCCGAGATCGACCGCCTGGCCCGCAGGGGCGATCCCTCCGCCTTCGCCTTCCCCCGCTCGCGCCCCGACCCCGACGGCTTCGACTTCTCCTTCAGCGGGCTGAAGACGGCGGTGGCGGTGGAGCTGGAGCGGGCGCGGGCGGCGGGGAGGGAGCCGGATCCCGCCGACGTGGCCGCTTCTTTCCAGGAAGCGGTGGTGGACGTACTGGTGGAGCGCGCGCTGGAGGCGGCGGCGCGGACGCGCGTCGGCTCCGTCTGGCTGGCCGGCGGCGTGGCGGCCAACTCGGCGCTGCGCGCGCGGCTGGCCGAGCGGGCGGGACGGCTCGGCCTGGCCGTGCGCATTCCGCCGCTGGCGCTCTGCACCGACAACGGCGCCATGATCGCCGCCGCCGGCGCCTTCGCCCGGGCGGCGGGGCGGAGCGACCCGCTCGACCTGGACGCCGAGCCGGAGTGGCCGCTGCGGGCGCCGGCCGAGGCGGAGGGGGCCGCGGGCGCGGCGGCGCCGGCCCGGGGACGGCCGTGAGCACGGGGCGGCGGCTCGAGCGGCTGCCGGTGCGCCCGGGGCGGAACGCCATGTGGGAGTGGCCCCGGCTGGCCGGCTTCGGCCGCTCCGTCTGGAACACGGCCGTCATCACGCTGGGGCGCTGGATCCCCTGGCTGGGGCTGAAGAACGCGCTCTACCGGCGGGCGCTGGGCTGCCGCATCGAGGAGGGGGTGGCCATCGCCTTCGGCGTCACCCTCGACCTCTTCCTGCCCCAACGGATCCGCATCGGAGCGAACTCCCTGATCGGGTACAACACGACGATCCTCTGCCACGAGTTCCTGGTGGACGAGATCCGCCTGGGCGACGTGGACATCGGGCGCAACGTCATGATCGGCGCCAACTGTACGATTCTCCCCGGAGTCCGCATCGGCGACGGCGCCGTGGTGGCGGCGGGCTCGCTGGTCAACCGCGACGTGCCGCCGGGCGAGCGCTGGGGCGGCGTCCCGGCGCGGCCGCTGGGCGGTGCCGGGCGGGTATGAGCGCCGGGCGGGAGCGCCAGACTGTGCCATGTCCGGGGCGATCTGCAAGCGGAGGGGCGGGGGAGGCGTCAGCCTTGCTGCCCGCCCCGTGCGAAGACGGGTGACACGGGGCCGGTACGGGCCATAGTCTGGGCACGGCGAGAGCCGGTGGCAGGGGGCAGCCCCGGACGGGGGAGATGGTGGCATTGCATCGGGTTCACTTCCTGGGAGCGGGCGGCTACGGGATGAGCGCCCTGGCGGAGGTCCTCCTCGCCCGCGGTTTCGAGGTCTCGGGCTGCGACCTGCGACCCAACGCCAAGACGGAGCGGCTGGTGGCCCGCGGGATGCGCTTCGAGGCGCGCCACGACCCGGCGCACCTGGAGGGGGTGTCGGCGCTGGTCTACACCTCCGACGTGCCGCCCGACAATCCGGAGCTGGCGGCGGCGCGCCAGCGGCGCATCGCGATCCTCCACCGGAGCGAGCTGCTGGCCTGGGTGCTGCACGAGCGGCGGGGCATCGCCGTCACCGGCAGCCACGGCAAGACCACCACCAGCTCCATGATCGGCCTCATCCTGGAGCGGGCGGGGCTGGACCCGACGCTGGTCATCGGGGGCGAGCCCAGCTACCTGGGCACCTGCGGCAAGCAGGGCGGCGGCGCCTTCTGCGTCGCCGAGGCCTGCGAGAGCGACGCTTCCTTTCTCCGCTATCATCCCGAGATCGCGGTGGTCACCAACGTCGAACCGGAGCACCTGGACCACTACGGCTACGATTTCCGCCGGCTCCTGGAGGCCTTCGGGCGCTTCCTCGGCAACGTCCCGCCGGGCGGCGCGGCGGTGGTCAACGCCGACGACGCGGGGCTGATGGCCCAGACGGAGGGGCTGCTCTGCCGCCTGGTCACCTACGGGCTGGAGAGCCCCGAGGCCGAGTGGAGCGCGGCCGACATCGAGCTGGGACCCGAGCGGACGCGCTTCACGCTCCTGCGCCGCGGGAGCCCGCTGGCCGAGGTGGAGCTGCGCGTGCCCGGGCGCCACAACGTGGCCAACGCGCTGGCGGCGGTGGCGGCGGCGGAGGCTGCCGGCGTCGATCCGCGCCTGGCCGCCGAGGTGCTGGGCGAGTACGCCGGCGCCCACCGGCGCTTCGAGATCCTGGGCGTCAGCGACGGGGTGACGGTGGTCGACGACTACGCCCACCACCCCACCGAGATCCGCGCCACGCTGCGCGCGGCGCGCCAGCGGACGCGCGGCCGCGTGCTGGCCGCCTTCCAGCCGCAGCGCTACACGCGCACGCAGCTGCTCCTGGACGAGTTCTCCACCGCCTTCCAGGAAGCGGACGAGGTGCTCCTGGCGGACATCTACTCGCCCCCCGGCGAGCGCGCCATCCCCGGCGTCAGCTCGGAGCTCCTGGCCGACCGCATCGCCGAGCGGACGGGGCGGCGGCCGCTGGTGGTCCACGACCGCCAGGCCATGGTGGAGCTCTTGCGCCAGAGCGCCCGCGCCGGCGACCTGGTGATCACCATGGGCGCCGGCGACATCGACCAGGTGGGGCACGCGCTGGTCAAGGAGTTGGCTCGCCTCCACGCCTCGTGATAAGCTGGGCCAAACCTGGGGCGGCGGAATTCGCAAACCGCCGCCCCGCCCGCACGGAGGGAGCCGCTTTTGCCAGAGGTGACGGACCGTCTGCTGGGGACGGCGCTCACGTTCGACGACGTCCTCCTCGTCCCCGCCGAGTCGCACGTCCTGCCCCGCCAGGCCGACACCCGCACCCGCCTCACCCGCGAGCTCCAGCTGAACATCCCGCTCGTCAGCGCGGCCATGGACACGGTGACCGAGAGCCGGCTGGCCATCGCCATCGCCCGCGAGGGCGGCATCGGCGTCGTCCACAAGAACATGCCGGTGGAGCGGCAGGCCGCCGAGGTGGACAAGGTGAAGCGGAGCGAGTTCGGGGTGATCACCGACCCCTTCTTTCTTTCGCCCGACCACCTGGTCCGCGACGCGGTGGCGCTGATGGAGCGCTACCACATCTCCGGCGTGCCCGTGGTGGAGGAGGGCAGCGGCCGCCTCGTCGGCATCCTGACCAACCGCGATATCCGCTTCGAGACCAACTATGAGCGGCCCATCCGCGAGGTGATGACCTCGGAGGGGCTGGTCACGGCCCCGGTGGGCACCACGCTGGAGGAAGCGAAGCAGATCCTGGCCGCCCACCGCATCGAGAAGCTGCCGCTGGTGGACGCCGACTTCCACCTGCGCGGCCTCATCACCATCAAGGACATCGAGAAGGCGCGCCGCTACCCTTCGGCCGCCAAGGACGCCAAGGGCCGCCTCCTGGTGGCGGCGGCGGTGGGCACCGGCCCCGCCGGCCTGGAGCGCGCCGAGGCGCTGGTCCGCGCCGGCGCCGACGCGCTGGTGGTCGACTCGGCGCACGGCCACTCGGCGGGCGTGATCGGCTTCGTGGCCGAGCTGAAGCGGCGCTTCCCGGACGTGCAGGTGATCGCCGGCAACGTGGCCACCGCGGAGGGGACGCGGGCGCTGATCGAGGCGGGTGCCGACGCGGTCAAGGTGGGCATCGGCCCCGGCTCCATCTGCACGACGCGCGTGGTGGCGGGCGTGGGCGTGCCGCAGCTGAGCGCCATCCTGGAGTGCGCGGCGGAGGCCTCGCGCCACGACGTGCCGGTGATCGCCGACGGGGGCATCAAGTACTCGGGCGACATCGTCAAGGCCATCGCGGCCGGCGCGCACTCGGTGATGATCGGCAGCCTCTTCGCCGGTACGGAGGAGAGCCCGGGCGAGATCGAGATCTACCAGGGGCGCGCCTACAAGGTCTACCGCGGCATGGGCTCGCTGGGCGCCATGCGCCAGGGCTCCAGCGACCGCTACTTCCAGGAGGAGAGCTCCAAGCTGGTGCCGGAGGGCGTAGAGGGGCGCGTCCCCTACCGCGGGCCGCTCTCGGACATGGTCTACCAGCTGGTGGGCGGCCTGCGCTCGGGCATGGGCTACGTGGGCGCGCCGGACATCGAGACGCTGCGCACGCAGAGCCGCTTCATCCGCATCACCAACGCGGGCCTGCGCGAGTCGCACCCGCACGACGTGCAGATCACCAAGGAGCCGCCCAACTACACGCTGGAGCGCGACCGCTAGGAAGCCTGGCGGCCGCGCCGGCCGCCGGCGCCGGGGAGGTCGCGCGGGGGTCTCCCCGGAGGCGCTGTACGGAATGACGTCATGACGCCAGAAGTGACAGCATGACGTCATTCCGTGCACCCTCCTCCCGGACTCCCCTCGCGCCTCGCCTCTCCCGCCTTCCGCGGGAAGGGAGGCGGCCGCGGGGGCCGAACGCTTCCTTCATGACGAGCGACCTCTCCGCCATCCGCTTCCGGGCCGCGCGCCCGGAGGACCGCGCCGCCATCCTCGCCCTGCCCACCCGCTTCGAGGGGGAGTACGTGCCCTACTTCCTGGACGCCTGGCTGGCCGAGCGGCCGGTCCGCCTCTGGGTGGCCGAGGCGGAGGGGCACGTGGCCGCCTTCGCCCACCTGACCTGGACGGCGCCGGGCGAGGCCTGGCTGCACGCCATGCGCGTCGGCGTCGCCTACGAGGGGCGCGGTCTGGGCACCGCCTTCACCCGCTGGCAGCTGGAGCAGGCCTGGGCCGCGGGCGCGCGGGTGGTGCGCCTCATCACCGAGGAGCGGAACGTCGCCATCCACCGCATCATGGAGCGGCTGGGCGTTCCGCTCCTCGCCCGCTGGCGGATCGCCGAGGGCATGCCGCTGGCGCCGCTGGCGGAGGCGCTGGGCCCGGGTCCCGAGGAAGCGCGCCCGGTCGCCCCCTCCGAGGCGGCCTCGCTCCTGCCCGGCCCCGCGGCTGCGGGCGAGCGTACCGCCGCCGGGGAGGAGGCCGACCTGGTCGCCGTCGACGGATCGCCCTGGGAGCTCCGCTCGCTGGACGCCGGCGTGCTGGAGGAGGCGGCCCGCGCCGGACGCCTCTTCCGGGCCGGCGAGGCGGCGGCCGCGGCGCTTCTGGGCGAGGACGAGGAGGCCGGGGCCGCCCGGGCCGCCGCCGGGGCCGCGCCGGACCCGGCCGGAGGCCCGCGGCTGCCGCTCCTGCGCCGGCTCGAGGGCGGCGAGGTCGGGCGGCGCCGCCTGCTCCGGGGCCTGGTCCGCTTCCTGCGGGCGCGGGGGACGGAGCGCTGGGCGGTCAGCCTGCCGGAGGAGCAGGCCGCCTGGCTGGAACGGCTCCTGCCAACCTGGGAGCCGGGGTGGCCGGGCGAGGAGGGCGGCTGGATCCGCATGCGGGTCTACGGCCGCGCGAGGGAGGCGAGCGCATGACCTTCTCCGTCGTCGCCCACGACCCGGCCTCGGCCAGCTGGGGCGTGGCCGTCCAGAGCAAGTTCCTGGCCGTAGGTGCGCTGGTGCCCTGGGCGCGGGCCGGTGCCGGCGCCGTCGCCACCCAGGCCTGGTGCAACACCCGCTACGGGCCGCGCGGCCTCGAGCTGCTCGGCCGGGGGCGGTCCGCGCGCGAGGTGGTGGAGGAGCTGGTGGCCGCCGACCCGGGGCGCGACCAGCGCCAGCTGGCCGTAGTCGACGCGCGGGGCGAGGCCTGGGCCTGGACGGGCGCAGCCTGCCCGGATTGGGCCGGCCACCGGACGGGGCCGGGCTTCAGCTGCCAGGGGAACATCCTGGCCGGGCCGCGCGTGGTCGAGGCCATGGCCGAGGCCTTCGCCGCCGCCCGGGGCGAGCTGGCCGAGCGGCTGCTGGCGGCGCTCCGCGCCGGGCAGGAGGCGGGCGGCGACCGGCGCGGGCAGGAGTCGGCGGCGCTCCTGGTGGTCCGCGAGGGCGGCGGCTACGGCGGCTTCGACGACCGCCTCGTCGACCTGCGCGTCGACGACCACCCGCGGCCGGTGGAGGAGCTCGGGCGCCTGCTGGAGCTGCACCGGCTCTACTTCGGCGAGAGCCGCGAGGTGCTGCCCCTGGAGGGGGAGACGGCGCGCCGGCTGCTGGCGGTGCTGGCGGCGGCCGGCTTTCACCTCGACCCGGGGCGGGGCTGGGACGAGGCGGCCGAGCGGGCGCTGCGGGAGCTGTACGGGATCGAGAACTTCGAGGAGCGCGACCCGGGTCCGGGGAAGGTGGACGCCGAGGTGCTGGACTTCCTTGCGAGGAAGTACGCGCCGGCGGAGCCCACCGCGCGCGGCGGCGCGGGCTGAGCGGCCGGGCGCGCGACGGGAGGGGGAGCGGGCATGGGCGAGACGGTCATCCTGGCCGGGGCGCGGACGCCCTTCGGGCGCTTCGGCGGCGCGCTCGGCAGCGTGCCGGCGGTGGAGCTGGGCGGCCTGGCCATCCGCGGTGCGCTGGAGCGGGCGGGCGTCCGCGGCGAACAGATCGACTACGTCTTCATGGGCATGGTGCTGCAGGCCGGGGCGGGGCAGATCCCCTCGCGGCAGGCGGCCTGGCGGGCGGGGATCCCCTGGCAGGTGCCCTCGGACACCGTCAACAAGGTCTGCGCCTCGGGGCTGCGCGCCGCCAACCTGGCGGACGCGCTCATCCGCCTGGGCGAGGCCTCGCTGGTGGTCGCCGGCGGGATGGAGAGCATGAGCGGGGCGCCCTTCCTGGTGGAGGGGGCGCGCTGGGGGCTGCGCATGGGCGACGGCCGGCTGGTGGACGTGGCGGTCCACGACGGCCTCACCTGCCCCTTCGGCGGCGTCCACATGGGCGTCTACGGCAGCGAGGTGGCGGCCGAGTTCGGCGTCGGCCGCGAGGAGCAGGACGCCTGGGCCTACCGCTCCCACGTGCGCGCCCTGGCCGCCATCGACGACGGGCGCATGGCGGAGGAGATCGTGCCCGTCCCCGTCCCCCAGAGGAAGGGTGACCCTCTCCTCGTCACCACCGACGAGGCGCCGCGCCGCGAGACGACGCCCGAGGCGCTGGCGCGGCTGAAGCCGGCCTTCCAGCCGGACGGGACGGTGACGGCGGGCAACGCGCCGGGGCTGAACGACGGCGCCGCCGCCCTCCTCCTGGCCAGCCGCGAGCGCGCGGCCGAGCTGGGCCTCCGCCCGCTGGCCACGGTGGTCAGCCAGGGCCAGGTCTCGGCCGAGCCGCGCTACCTGCACACCGTCCCCTGGCTGGCGGCCAAGCGGGCGCTGGACAAGGCCGGGCTCCGGCCGGAGGAGGTGGCGCTCTGGGAGATCAACGAGGCCTTCGCCGCCGTCACCCTGGTCAGCATGAAGCTGGGCGGGCTCGACCCGGAGCGCGTCAACGTGGACGGCGGCGCCGTCGCCCTGGGCCACCCCATCGGCGCCAGCGGCGCGCGCATCCTGCTCCACCTGGTCTACGAGCTACGCCGCCGGGGGGGCGGCTACGGCGTGGCGGCCATCTGTTCGGGAGGAGGCCAGGGCGAGGCGACGGTGGTCCGCGTCGAGCCCTGAGGCGGCCGGAAGGGGAGCGCACAGGAGGGAGAGCCGCATGGCGGAAGCGATCGAACACATCTTCGTGGCCGGGGCCGGCCAGATGGGCAGCGGCATCGCCCAGGTGGCGGCCCAGGCGGGCTACCGCGTCACCGTGCGCGACGTCAGCGACGCGCTGGTGGAGCGCGGCCTGGAGAACATCCGCCGCAACCTGGCGCGCGCCGTGGAGAAGGGGCGCCTCTCGGCCGCCGAGCGCGACGCCGTCCTGGGCCGCCTGGAGGGGACCACCGGCCTGGACGCCGCCGCCCGCGCCGACCTGGTGATCGAGGCCATCGTCGAGGACCAGCAGGCCAAGATCGCGCTCTTCCGGGAGATCGACGCGCGCGCGCCGGCCCGGACGGTCTTCGCCTCCAACACCAGCTCCATCCCCATCACCGCCATGGCGGCGGCCACCTCGCGGCCGGACCGCTTCGTGGGCATGCACTTCATGAACCCGGTGCCGGTGATGCCGCTGGTGGAGATGATCCGCGGGCTGGCCACCTCCGAGGAGAGCGTCGCCCTGGTCCGCGCCGTGGCGGAGCGCATGGGCAAGACGACGGTGGAGGTCCAGGACTACCCCGGCTTCGTCTCCAACCGGCTGCTCATGCCCATGCTGAACGAGGCTTTCTATGCGCTGATGGAGGGCGTGGCCTCGGCCGAGGACATCGACCGGGTGATGAAGCTGGGAATGAACCACCCCATGGGGCCGCTGGAGCTGGCCGACTTCATCGGCCTGGACACCTGCCTCTCCATCCTGGAGGTGCTCTACCGCGGCTACGGCGACCCCAAGTACCGGCCCTGCCCGCTCCTGCGCAAGCTGGTGCAGGCGGGCCGCCTGGGCAGGAAGACCGGCCGGGGCGTCTACGACTACACGGCGGTATAATCGCGCCAGGAACAGGCGAAAACGGCGCCGAGGGGGCGCTGGCCCAGAGGGCCGGCTGAGACGGGGACCGCCCCGGACCCTTGGAACCTGACGTGGGTAATCCCACCGGAGGGAATCGGCCCGAACCCCGCCCCGCGCGGGGCGAGAAGGGCGGACCCCCCTCGGGGCCCGCCCTTCGGCTTCCCCCGCCGCCTTGCGAAAGGAAGTGAGCCGCGTGTCCGCATCCCCGCCGCCTTCCGCGCGGCCCCGCGCGCTGACCGTCGCCGGCAGCGACGCCAGCGGCGGCGCCGGCGTCCAGGCCGACCTGAAGACCTTCACGCTCCTGGGCGTCTACGGCATGAGCGCGCTGACCGCCGTGGTGGCCGAGAACACCGTGGGCGTCCAGGGCGTGGTGGAGCTGGAGCCCGCCTTCGTCCTGGAGCAGATCGCCTCGGCCTGGGACGATGTGGGCGTCGACGCCCTCAAGACCGGCATGCTGGCCAACGCCGCCATCGTCGAGGCGGTGGCGGCCGAGCTGGCCCGCCGCAAGGCGCGCCACCTGGTGGTCGACCCGGTGATGATGGCCAAGGGCGGCGAGCCGCTCCTCGCCCCCGACGCCCGCCGGGCGCTGGTGGAGCGCCTCCTGCCGCTGGCGGAGGTGGTGACGCCCAACCTGCCCGAGGCGGAGGCGCTGAGCGGGATGCGCATCGCCGACGAGGCGGCGCGCCGCGAGGCGGCGCGCCGCATCCAGGCGCTCTCCGGCGGCTGGGTGGTGCTCAAGGGCGGCCACGCCCCCTGGCAGGAGGGGCGCTCCGTCGACCTGGCCTACGACGGCCGCCAGTGGCTGGAGCTGGAGGGCGAGCGGGTGGAGACGCCCCACACCCACGGTACGGGCTGCACCTTCTCGGCCGCCGTCGCGGCCGGCCTGGCGCGGGGGCTGGAGGTGCCGGCCGCGCTCCGCCTGGCCAAGGCCTTCATCACCGCCGCCGTCCGCGGCGGCGCCGAACGGCCGCTGGGGCACGGCCACGGGCCGACCGACGCGGTGGCCGCGGCGGAAGCGCTGGGCGGTCGGGCGGTGCCCGTGGAGGCCTTCGCCGCGGCGCCCGGGGCGGGAAGCCCGCCGGCGGGGGAGGGGGCGCGGCCGTGAGCGGGGCGGAGCCGCGCCCGGGGACGCGCCAGCTGGTGCTGATGGCGCTGATGACCGCGCTGGGCACGCTTCTCTCCCAGTTCCTGGTCATCCCCGTCGGCCCCGCCAAGGTGCAGCCCGTCCAGGCGCTGGTCAACGTGGTGGGCGCCGTCCTCTACGGCCCCTGGGGCGCCTTCTGGGTGGCGGCCGCCATCTCCACGCTGCGCAACCTGCTGGGCGTGGGCACGCCGCTCGCCTACCCGGGCAGTCTCTTCGGCGCGCTCCTGGCGGGCTTCGCCTGGCGGCGGACGCGCAACCTGCCCCTGACCGGTCTCGGCGAGCTGGTGGGCACGGGCCTGATCGGCGCCCTGGCCGGCTATCCCCTGGCGCTCCTGGTGATGCACAAGCCGGTGGGCGCCCTGGCGCTGGTGGCGGCCTTCACGCCCTCCTCGGCCGCGGGCGTGCTGGTGGGACTGCTGGTGACCGGCCTTCTGCGCCGCGCCGGCCTCCTGGCGGGACGGCCGGCGCCGGCCGGGGGCCGGGCGGAAGAGGGGGGGAGGGCCGAACCATGACCGAGACGGCGGGAGGGGCCGCGGCCGCGCCGCTCGTCCCCGACCGGGAGCTGGCCGCGCGGGCGGCGCGGCTGCTGGAGGCGCTGCGCCAGCGGCGACCGCTGGTCCACCACATCACCAACCGGGTGGTCACCCACTCCACCGCCAACCTGACGCTGGCGCTGGGCGCCTCGCCGGTGATGGCCTACGCGCCCGAGGAAGTGGCCGAGATGGCGGCGGCGGCGCAGGCGCTCCTGCTCAACATCGGCACGCTGACCGCCGCGGAGCTGGAGGCGGCGCTGGTGGCCGGCCGCGCCGCCAACGCCGCCGGCGTCCCGGTCCTCCTCGACCCGGTGGGCGCCGGCGCCACCCGCTTCCGCCTCGAGGCCTGCCACCGCATCCTGGACGAGGTGCGCGTCGCCGTCCTCCGCGGCAACGCCGACGAGATGGCGGCGCTGGCGGGCGAGGGCGGGGGACAGCGCGGGGTGGACGCCGTGCGGCCGCGCGACGACGCCGAGCGCGCCGAGCTGGCCCGCCGGGTGGCGCGGCGCTACGGCTGCGTGGCGGCGGTGACCGGCGCCCGCGACTGGCTCTCGGACGGAGAGCGCGGGATCGCCTGCGACAACGGCCACCCGCTCTTGGCGCAGGTGACGGGGACGGGCTGCATGGCCAGCACGGCGGTGGCCGCCTTCCTGGCGGCGGGCGACGAGCCGCTGGAGGCGGCGGCGGCCGCCCTGGGCGCCTTCGGCCTGGCGGCGGAGTGGGCGGCTCGCGACGCCCGGGGACCGGGCAGCTTCGAGGTGGCGCTCCTCGACCGCGTGGCCGCCCTGCGACCGGTCGACCTGGAAGAAGGGCTCCGTCTCGCCCGCCTGGAGGGGGGCGAGGGCCGGTGAGCGGGGCGCCGCCGGCCCGGGCGGCCCGCCGGCGGCCCGACCCGGCCGACCTGGCCCGCCGCCTGGCGGTCTACGTCATCACCGACCGCGAGCAGGCCGGGCGCCTCCCCGGCCGCGACCTCCTGGCCGTCTGCCGGGCGGCCCTGCGGGCGGGCGCCGGCGCGCTCCAGCTGCGCGGCAAGGACTGGTCGGGTCGCCAGCTCTACGAGGTCGGCCTCGCGCTCCGCCGCCTCGCCGACGAGACGGGGGCGCTCCTCTTCGTCGACGACCGCGTCGACGTGGCCCAGGCGGTGGGGGCCGACGGCGTCCACGTCGGCCAGGAGGACCTGCCCGCCCGCGTCGTCCGGGCGCTCCTGGGCCCGGAGGCGATCGTCGGCGTCTCCGCCGCCACGCCCGAGGAAGCCCGCCAAGCCGAGGCGGACGGCGCCGACTACCTGGGCGTGGGCTCGGTCTGGGCGACCGGCAGCAAGGCCGACGCCGGCGAGCCCGTCGGGCTCGAAGGGCTGCGGGCGGTGGTGGCGGCCACGCGCCTGCCGGTGGTGGCCATCGGCGGCGTCGACGCCGGCCGGGCACGCGAGGCGCGCGCGGCCGGCGCGGCCGGCGTGGCCGTCATCTCGGCGGTGATGGCCGCCCCGGATCCGGCGCGGGCGGTGCGCGAGCTGCTGGGGGCCGGGGGGACCGGTGCGGCTTCCGTATAATGGCGGGTACGGAGGCGGTGCGACCATGGCGGTGGGCGAGCTGGTCCCGCTGGAGGAGGCGCTGGAACGCCTTTTGGCCGAGCTGCCGGCGGGCTCGCTGGGCGTGGAGGCGGTGGGGCTGGAAGAGGCGGCGGGGCGGGTGCTGGCCGAGCCGCTCGTGGCGGAGGAGGAGCTGCCGCCCTTCGACCGCAGCACCATGGACGGCTACGCCGTGCGCGCGGCCGACGTGGCCGGGGCGACGGAGGAGCGGCCCGCCCGCCTCCGCCTGGCGGG
>JAIMAT010000058.1 GCA_023511835.1 Bacillota bacterium
ATGG
Organism: Bacillota bacterium; assembly: GCA_023511835.1. Taxonomy (NCBI): domain Bacteria; kingdom Bacillati; phylum Bacillota; species Bacillota bacterium. Next base: position 5 of record JAIMAT010000058.1, read on the forward strand.
ACGGCTACGCCGTGCGCGCGGCCGACGTGGCCGGGGCGACGGAGGAGCGGCCCGCCCGCCTCCGCCTGGCGGGGGAGGTGCGCGTGGGCGAGCCGGCCTCCCTCGCGCTGGGGCCCGGCGAGGCGGCGACGGTGCCCACCGGCGGCGCCCTGCCGGAGGGAGCCGACGCCGTGGTGCCGGTGGAGTGGACGCGGACGGCCGCCGGGGCGGTGGACGTGCTCCGGCCGGTGGAGGCGGGCGAGAACGTGGCCGCCCGGGCCAGCGACGTCCGCCCCGGCCAGCTCCTCCTCCCCGCCGGCCACCGCCTGCGACCGCAGGACTGCGGCCTTCTGGCCGCGCTGGGGCGCCTGCGCGTGCCGGTAGCCCGGAGGCCGCGCGCCGCCGTCCTGGCCACGGGCAACGAGGTGGTGCCGGCCGACCGCCGGCCCGGCCCGGGACAGATCCGGGATGCCAACTCCTGGTCGCTCCTGGCCGCGCTCCACGCCGCCGGGCTGCGGGGCGAGTACCTGGGCGTGTCCGGCGACGACCAGGAGGCCATCCGCCAGCTGCTGGAGAGCGCCCTGGCCCGCTTCGACGTCGTGCTGGTCTCCGGCGGCTCCTCGGTGGGCGCACGCGACCTGACCCAGCATGCCATCGAGTCGCTGGCGCGCGTGGTCGTCCACGGCGTCGCCATCAAGCCCGGCAAGCCGGCGCTGCTGGCGGTGGCAGGCGGCCGCGCGCTGATCGGCCTGCCCGGCCACCCGGTCTCGGCGCTCACCATCTACCGGCTCCTGGTCCGCCCCCTCCTCCGGCACCTGGAGGGCGCCCGCCCCGCCTGGCCGCGGCCCGGCCTGCACGCGCGGCTTGCGGCACCGGTGCGCGCCCCGGCCGAGCGCGACGCCATGGTCTCGGTCCGCCTGCGCCCCGCCTCGCCGGAGGGCGCGGGCCTGGAGGCCGAGCCGCTCCGGACCAGCTCCGCGCACCTCTCCTCGCTGGTGCTGGCCGACGGGATGATCCGTCTGGCCCGCGGTGCGAGGCTGGAGGCGGGAGAGGAAGTGGAGGTGCTCCCCTTTGACGGCTGAGGCGCCCGGCGGCGATCCCTCCTCGCCGTTCGCGGGCTTCAGCCACCTGGACGCCGCCGGCAGGGCGCGCATGGTGGACGTGGGTGCCAAGCCGGAGAGCGAGCGCGTGGCTGTGGCGCGCGGGGCGGTGCGCATGCGGCCGGAGACGCTGGAACGCATCGCCCGCGGCGACCTGCCCAAGGGCGACGTCTTCGCCGTCGCGCGCGTGGCCGGAATCCTGGCCGCCAAGCGGGTGGACGAGCTGATCCCCCTCTGCCACCCGGTGCCGCTCAGCTCGGTGCGCGTCGACCTGCGCGGGCGGCCGCCGGAGCCGGGCGGCGACGGCCTGGCGGCGGTGGAGATCGAGGCCGAGGCGCGGACGGTGGCCCGCACGGGGGTGGAGATGGAGGCGCTGGCGGCGGTGAGCGTGGCGGCGCTGACCGTCTACGACATGTGCAAGGCGGTCGATCGCGCCATGGAGGTGGAGGCGGTGCGCCTGGTCTACAAGCGCGGAGGTCGGAGCGGGACCTTTCTCCGCGCGGGCGAGCCGCTTCCGCCCGGCCTGGAGGAGGGGCCGGGAGACCCCGCCTCGCCCGTCGGCGGGGCGCAGGATACCCCCGGCGAGTGATATCCTCGCGGCACAGCCCGCCCCAGACTGTGGGGGACCGGCCGCGGGCCGGCAGGGGAGGTGGCGGTGGTGGCGTCGCTGGCGGTGATCTCGCGTCATCCGCTCTTCGCCGCCGCCGTGGCGGAGGCGATGCGCGCCTGCCCGCGCATGCACCTGCTGGGCTGCTGGCGGTCGCCCGCGGAGGCCGGCGCGGGGCTGGAGGCAGAGCCGGAGGTCGTCCTCTTCCTGGTCGCCCGGCCGCCGGAGCCGGCCGGCGAGGAGCGGAGCGCCGCGTACCGTCTCTGGCCGCATGCCCGCCTGGCCGCGCTCTCCGTGGAGGCCAACCTGGCCTGGGCGCTGCCGTCCGGCGGCGAGTCCGTGGACGCCGACGGCCGGGAGGCGGTCGCCGCTCTGACCGTGCCGCGTTCCTTCTGCGAGCTGGGGTCGCTCCTCCTGGGCGAGGCCTGCCCGGGCCGCAAGGGCGACGCCTGTCCGCTGGCCTCCCGCACCTCCCCGCGCGCCGAAACGCCCGGGGCGGGGAGGGGAGCGCCTCCGGCCAGGCCGACGGAGGCCCCCTCCGGCTAGGCGCGGGGCGGCTCCTTGGGTTCCACCAGGCCTTCCTCGATGGCGTAAGCCGCGGCCTGGACGCGGTTCTGGACGTGCAGCTTGTCGAGGATGTGCTTGATGTGGATCTTGACGGTGTTCTCCGAGATGATCAGCCGCTGGGCGATCTCGCGGTTGGTAGCGCCGGAGGCGACGAGCTGGAGGACCTCCCGCTCGCGCTCGGTCAGCCCCTCGCTCTCCTCCGCCTCGGCGGGAGCCTCGCCGCCGCGCGGGGTGCCCAGCCCGTCACGTCGTCCGACGGAGGGCATCCGGGCGAACTCCTGCAGGATCAGCCGCGCCAGGCTGCCGGAGATGGGCGCCTCGCCGCGGAAGACGCCCTCGATGTAGCGGAAGAGCTCCTCCGGCTCCAGGTCCTTGAGGAGATACCCCTGCGCCCCCGCCTTGATCGCCTCGAACAGGTTCTCGTCCCGGTCGGAGACGGTCAGCATGACCACGGGCAGCTCGGGGTGGGCCCGGTGGATCTGCCGGGTCGCCTCGATGCCGTTCATGATCGGCATGTTGACGTCCATCAGCACCAGGTCCGGGCGGAGGCGGTCGACCGCAGCGATGGCCTCCTCGCCGTTCCCCACCTCGCCCACCACCTGGAGGCTGGGCCGCGAGGCCAGGAGCCCGGCCAGCCCCTTCCGGAAGAGGACGTGATCGTCAACCAGCAAGATGCGGTGCGCCACGGGTATCCTCCTCGATGGGGCGCGGGACCGGGATGGCCAGGACGACCTGGGTGCCCTGGCCCGGCGCCGAGAGGATGTCGACGAAGCCGCCCAGCGACTCGGCCCTCTCCTGCATGATGCTCATGCCGTAGTGACCCTTGGCGTTCTGCCGGGCCACGTCGAAGCCGACGCCGTCGTCGCTGATACGGAGCCAGAGGTGGCCCCGCCCTTGCTCCACGGCCAAGTGGACGCGGGAGGCGTGGGCGTGCTTGCGCACGTTGGCCAGCGCCTCCTGTACGATACGCCAGGCCTGCACCTGCGCGCCGTCGGGCAGCCCGTCCAGCAGCGCCAGCTCCCCCTCCGCCGAGGTCTCGATCCCGTTCATCGAGCGGTAGTCTTCCAGATATTCGGCGAGGATGGCGGAGAAGCGCTTCTCGCGCGCGGCGCTGGTCTTCAGGTCAAAGATGGAGTGGCGCACGTCGCCGTAGGTCTCCTTCACCACACGCCGCAGCTCCGCCAGCCGGCGCGAGAGGTCGACGGCGCCGGCCCGGATGGCCTCGTCCTCCAGCAGCTTGAACTGGAGGTTGAGGTAGCCCAGCGTCTGGGCCAGCCCGTCGTGCATCTCGCGTGCGATCCGCTCCCGCTCTTCGACGACGGCCATGTTCTGCACCTGCTGATAGAGCCGGCTGTTCTCCCAGGCGATGGCCGCCTGGCTGGCGAAGCCGCCCACGAAGGCCTGCTCCTCCTCGTCGAAGGGACGGGGCGAACGCCGCGCCACCAGCAGGATGCCGATCACGCGCTCCCGGGAGAGCATGGGCATGGCCAAGACGGCGCGCGCGCCCTCGCGCCAGAGGAGCGGGAAGGCCTCCTCCGGACGCTCGGCCAGCGAGGACAGGTCGGCCGCCGCCAGCGGCACCCGCGCCAGGCGGGCGCGCGCGGGCAGGTCGGCCGCCTCGAAGGGGACGGGCGGCGCCTGGCGGAAGCCGGCCACCGCCCGCCAGAGGAGGCGGGAGGGTCCGCCGGGCCCCGCCTCCTCGGTGAGAAAGGCGGCCAGATCGGCGTGGGAGAGCTGGCGCAGCTGTTCGGTGACGCCGGCCAGCTTTCCGTCCAGGCCGGCCACCACCGCCAGCTCGCCGGCCAGGCGGTAGAGCGCCTCGAAGCGGTCGCGCTGGCGCTCGGCCTGGGCGAGGAGCGACCGCACCTGGTTCTCCAGGTGCTTTCTCTCGCTCATGTCGCGCAGGACGAGGGCCGCGTAGCGCTCGGCCCCCTGGTGGACCTCCGAGGCGGAGAGACTGACAGGCACGTCGCGCCCCTCGCGGGACCGGATGACGACCTCGCGGTAGGGGACGCGCCGTCCCAGCTCCAGGGTGCTCTGGATGGGGCAATCGATGTTGCAGGGGGTGCCCCCCTCCGGCGCGCGACAGCCGAGGACGGCGCTGCAGAGAAGGCGCTCGCCGCCCTCTCCGGGCTCCCAGCCGGTCAGCGTCTGCGCCGCCGGGTTCATCTCCACCACCCGGTGGCCGGCGTCGACGATGAGGATGGCGTCGCTGGAGCCGTCGACGAAGGTGCGCAACCGCTCCTCGTCGGCGCGCAGCCTCTCGGACTGGCGCCGGAGCGTCCCGAAGACGTAGCTCGTGAAGAGCGCCGAGCCGGCCAGGAGGAGGAGCAGGACGAGCGCCCGCGCCGCCCAGGCACCGGTCGTCTGGCGCAGGTCGGTGAAGAGTTCCAGCAGAAAGCCGACGAAGACGACGGGCGCCAGGAAGGCGATCCATTGGATCGCCCGCTCGTTCCACGCCTCGACGGATCGCTCCAGCGACCTCCGCCCGTTTCTCATCGCGCATCACCGGCTCCCGGCACGATGTTAGCACGCATGGGTCATACGGGTCATGAACGACTCGCCCGATCGGGTGGTGCCGCCTTCTCCCCCTGGAAACGGCGCATGGACTTGGTTGCGGTGGGTTGACACTACCGGGGCGGGCGCGTACCATCGTTCCCGGTTTAGCACTCATCACCTGAGAGTGCTAACAAGTCGTGGGCACGGGAGGAGGGTTCGAGCGAGCATGAGCGTCAGGGAGGCTTCCAAGGTCCGGCTCCGGCCGCTGGGGGATCGCATCGTCGTCCGCGTCATCGAGCAGGAGGAGCGGACGCCCAGCGGCATCGTCCTGCCGGATACCGCCAAGGAGAAGCCGCAGGAGGGCGAGGTCCTGGCGGTGGGCAAGGGCGCCTACCTCGAGAACGGCCAGATCCGCCCGCTGGACGTGCAGGTCGGCCAGCACGTGCTCTTCTCCAAGTATTCGGGCACCGAAGTCAAGATCGACGGCGAGGAGTACCTGGTCCTCTCCGAGCGGGACGTCCTGGCCGTCGTCGAACGCTGAGCGGACCCCCGCGCCGACGCGGCCGCGGGAGTTCGCCGGCACGCCGAGCCGCCCCGGGGAAGCGGGGCTGCCCTCATCTTCGCCGCGAGGAGGGAACGAGAGAGGCATGGCCAAGCAGATCGTCTTCGACGAGGAGGCCCGCCGCGCGCTCGAGCGGGGGATCAACACCGCGGCCAACACGGTCAAGATCACCCTTGGCCCCAAGGGCCGCAACGTGGTGCTCGAGAAGAAGTTCGGCGCGCCCACCATCACCAACGACGGCGTCACCATCGCCCGCGACATCGAGCTGAAGGACCCCTACGAGAACATGGGCGCCCAGCTCCTCAAGGAAGTGGCCACCAAGACCAACGACGTCGCCGGCGACGGCACCACCACCGCCATCGTCCTCGGCCAGGCGCTGGTCCGCGAGGGTCTGCGCGTGGTGGCCGCCGGCGCCAACCCGATGCTGGTCAAGCGCGGCATCGAGAAGGCCGTCAACGCCGTGGTCGAGCAGATCCGCCAGGTCTCCAAGCCGGTGGAGACCCACAACCAGATCGAGGAAGTGGCCTCCATCTCCGCCAACGACCGCGAGATCGGCAAGATGATCGCGGACGCAATGGACAAGGTGGGGAAGGAGGGCGTCATCACCGTCGAGGAGGCCAAGACGCTGGAGACCACCGTCGAGGTGGTCGAAGGCATGCAGTTCGACCGCGGCTACCTCTCCCCCTACTTCGTCACCAACACCGAGACCATGGAGGCCGTGCTGGAGGATCCCTTCATCCTCATCACCGACAAGAAGATCAGCGCGGTCAACGACCTGCTGCCTGTCCTGGAGAAGGTGCTCCAGCGCGGCAAGCCGCTCCTGGTCATCGCCGACGACGTGGAGGGTGAGGCGCTGGCCACGCTGGTGGTCAACAAGATTCGCGGCACGCTCCAGGTCTGTGCCGTCAAGGCGCCCGGCTTCGGCGATCGGCGCAAGGCCATGCTGGAGGATATCGCCATCCTCACCGGCGGCCAGTACCTCTCCGAGGACCTGGGCATCAAGCTGGAGAACGTGACGCCGGACATGTTCGGCCGCGCCGAGCGCGTCACCATCGACAAGGAGAACACCACCATCGTCAAGGGCGCCGGCGATCCGCAGAAGATCAAGGACCGCATCAAGGCGATCCGGGCGCAGATCGAGGAGACCACCTCGGACTTCGACCGCGAGAAGCTGCAGGAGCGGCTGGCCAAGCTGGCCGGCGGCGTGGCCGTCATCAACGTGGGCGCTGCCACCGAGGTCGAGCTGAAGGAGAAGAAGTACCGCATCGAGGACGCGCTCTCGGCCACCCGGGCGGCGGTGGAGGAGGGCATCGTGCCGGGCGGCGGCTGCACCTACGTCCACGCCCTGAAGGCGCTGGAGAACCTGAAGGGCGAGACACGCGACGAGCAGACGGGCATCGAGATCGTCGCCCGCGCGCTCGAGGAGCCGCTCCGTCAGATCGTCACCAACGCCGGCCTGGAGGGCTCCGTCGTGGTCGAGAAGGTGAAGGAGCTGCCCGACACCGACGGCTTCGACGTCATGAGCCTCAGCTACGGCAACATGTTCGAGAAGGGCATCGTCGACCCGACCAAGGTGACTCGCTCCGCCCTCCAGAACGCGGCCAGCATCGCCGCCATGGTGCTGACGACCGAGTCGCTGGTGGCCGACATTCCGGAGAAGAAGGAGAACAGCGCCGGCAGCATGCCCGACATGGACATGTGAGAGCCGGCGGCCAGTCCGGCTGGCAGGCAGGGGCGGCCCCGCCCGGCGGCGGGGCCGCCCCGCGCGTTCCGGCCCCGGCCCGGCGGCAAGGCGGAGGTGGGCGACGTGGAGGTTCGGGAGCTGATGACGGAGGAGCCGGCCAGCGTCCCCGAGGGCGCCACGCTGGAGGAGGCGATGGCGGTGATGAGGGCGGCGGGCCTGCGGGCGGTACCGGTGGTGCGCGAGGGGCGGCCGGTGGGCGTCCTGGAGCTGGCCGAGCTCCTCCGCCTGGGGGTGGGGCGGCCCTCCGCGCCGGTGCCGGGGACGCGCCTGGTGGCCTCGCTGATGGCGCCGGCTCCGGCCGGCGTCCGCCCCTCCGCCTCCTGGGCGGAGGCGGCGCGGCGCATGAGCGAGGAGGGGCTGGACTGGCTCCCGGTGGTGGACGAGGAGGGCCTGCTGGTGGGCGTCCTCGGCCTGCGGGCGCTCTTCCGGGCCATGCTCCGCCTGCTGGGCTGGGGGGTGACCGGCGCCCCGGGCGCGGAGACGGGAAGACCTCAGCCGCCGGAGCGGGGGGCGTAGATCAGCAGCAGCTCGTCCGGCTCCACCCGGGCGTCGGCGAGGCCCACCCCCGGCGCCACGTCGGGCAGCCGGAGGCGGGCGGGGCCGGGCGACCAGGCCTCCAGCACCGCCGTCTCCAGCGCGCGGCCGTCGAAGGCGAGGCCGTCGGGACGCAGCTCCAGCCGGTCGGGCGCACCGCCTCCGCCGGGCAGGGCGCGGACGGCGAGGCGCAGGCGGAGGGGACCGAAGTCGAGGAGCAGGTCGGGCGGGGCGAAGCCCACCTGCGCCTCCCCGCCGACCAGCGGGCCGAGCGCGGCGGCGTCGAAGCCAAGGAGGAGCCGGGGCGGGGCCAGGCTGATGCGGGTGGAGGAAGGCTGCACGCCCGTCCAGGAGCGGCTGCCCAGGGCGCTCCAGAAGGCGAGGAGCTCCTTCTGGGCGGCGAGCCAGCGCGCCTCCTCGGCCTGGAGCCGGGCGGCGTCGCCGGCCAGGCGGAGGCGCGCCGCCGCCAGCGCGCGGGCGCGCTCCTGGCGGAGCGCCTCGAGCGAGCGCCGACGCTCCTCCAGGCTCGCCTCCGCCGCCGCCACGCGGGCGGCCTCGTCCTCGGCCCGGAGCCGGGCCGATTCCGCCCGGGCGGCCAGGCGGGAGGCCTGGTGCAGGAGGCCCAGCTCGTAGGCGGTCAGGCGGTCGAGCAGGTCCAGGCGCCAGACGAGGTCGCCGAGGCTGGCGGTACCCAGCAGGACGTCCAGCAGGCCGGGGGTGCCGGCCTCCTGGAGCCAGCGCAGCCAGGCGCCGGTGCGCGCGGCCGTCGCCCGGCGCTCGGCCTCCAGCCGGGCGGCCTCCCCGCGCGCCGCGGCCAGCCGGCTCCGGGCGGCGGCCAGCTCCCGCGCCGCCGCCTCCAGCTGGCCCTGGAGGCGGGCCAGCTCCAGGTCGTCGCGGGCCAGCTCGTCGAGGAGCGCCTGGATCTCGGCCTGGCGCTCCTGCAGCCGGGCTTGGTCGGCGGCGAAGGGGGAGGCGGGCGCGGGGGTCCCGCTGCCCGCGGAGGGCGCGGAGCGGGCCGGGCGGGCGGCCGGGCCGGCCGCCAGCGCCAAGGCCAGCACGAGCGCCAGCGCTCTTCTCGGGCGGGACGCGGCGCGCCCGCGCGGCGCCTCGGCGGTCACTTCCTCTCCCTCCCGGCCCCGCCGGCCTCGGATCGGCCGCGGCCGGCCAGGAGTTCGCGGCCGCGGGCGGCCTCCCTCCCGAGGCGGGGGAGGGGGGCCGGCCGCGTCCGATGCTCCGGCGGCGCTCCGGACGGCGCCGGAGGGCGCGCCCGCGCCACTGGTAGAATGGGGCCGGCCCGGGGAGTCCGGGCGGCGAAACGGGGGAGAGAGCGCGTGGAGCTGGAGAGGGGCGCGGAGGGCGCGGGGACGTCCGGGGCGACCGCGGGCGTCCACCCGGACGTGGAGCGGGTGCTACTTCCCGAGGCCCGGATCCGGGAGCGCGTGCGCGAGCTGGGCCTGGAGATCGCGCGCGACTTCGCGGGGCGGAGGCCGCTCCTGGTGGGGATCCTGCGCGGGGCGGTCATCTTTCTGGCCGACCTGGCGCGGGCCATCCCCATGGAGGTGCGGCTCGACTTCATGGCCGTCTCCAGCTACGGCAGGTCGAGCCGCTCGTCGGGGGTGGTCCGCATCCTGCACGACCTGGGCGAGAACATCGAGGGCGACGACGTGGTCATCGTGGAGGACGTCATCGACTCCGGGCTGACGCTGGCCTACCTGCGCGAGACGCTGGCCACGCGCCGGCCGCGGACGCTGAAGACGTGCACGCTGCTGCAGAAGGATTCGCCGGCGGCCAGGCGGGTGGGCGCCGACTACGTCGGCTTCCTCACGCCCAACGAGTTCCTGGTGGGGTACGGGCTCGACTACGCCGACCGCTATCGGAACCTGCCCTACGTGGGCGTCCTGCGGCGCGAGGTCTACGCCGGGAGGGGGTGAGGCCGGTGGCGGTGGCGGCGGGCGAAAGCGTCCTGGTGGTCGACTTCGGCGCCCAGTACGCGCAGCTGATCGCGCGGCGGGTGCGCGAGCTGGGCGTCTACTCGGAGATCGTGCCGGCGCGCGAGGCGGCCGAGCGGATCCGGCGCGAGCGGCCGGGGGCGCTGATCCTGAGCGGGGGGCCGGCCAGCGTCTACGAGCCGGGCGCACCGCGGCTGGAGGCCGAGCTCTTCCGTACCGGCCTGCCGGTGCTGGGCATCTGCTACGGCATGCAGCTGATGGCGCTGGAGCTGGGCGGTCGCGTGGCCGGTGGCGAGGGCGAGTACGGGCCGGCGCGGCTGCGGCTGGCGCCGCCGCCGGAGGCGGCCGCCCTCTTCCGCGGCGTGCCGGCGGAGTCGCAGGTCTGGATGAGCCACGGCGACCAGGTGCTGGGGGTGCCGGAGGGCTTCCTGGTGCTGGCGGCGACGGAGCGGACGCCGGTGGCGGCCATGGGCGACCCGGCCCGACGCCTCTACGGGCTCCAGTTCCACCCGGAGGTGAGCCACACCCGCCACGGGCGCGAGGTGCTGGCCAACTTCCTCTTCGAGGTGGCTGGGCTCAGGCCCACCTGGTCCATGGGCGACTTCGTGGCCGAGGCGGTGGAGGAGATCCGGCGGCAGGTGGGCGGGGGTCGGGCCATCGCCGCGCTCTCGGGCGGCGTCGACTCGGCGGTGGCGGCGACGCTGGCGCACCGGGCGCTGGGCGAGCGGCTCGTGGCCGTCTTCGTCGACCACGGGCTCCTGCGCCAGGGCGAGCCGGAGGCGGTGCGCGCCGCCTTCGAGCCGCTCCTGGGCCGGCGCTTCGTCGCGGTGGAGGCGGGGGAGCGCTTCCTCGGCCGGTTGCGCGGCGTCAGCGACCCGGAGGAGAAGAGGAAGCGCGTCGGGGAGGAGTTCATCCGCACCTTCGAGGAGGTGGCGCGCCGGCTGGAGGCGGAGGAGGGCGCCATCGACTGGCTGGTGCAGGGGACGCTCTACCCGGACGTCATCGAGAGCGGCGGGCCGGGCGCCTCGCTGATCAAGAGCCACCACAACGTGGGCGGGCTGCCCGAGCGGATGCACTTCCGGCTGGTGGAGCCGCTGCGGCGCCTCTTCAAGGACGAGGTGCGCGAGCTGGGCCGCCGCCTCGGGCTGCCGGAGGCCATCGTCGGCCGCGAGCCCTTCCCCGGCCCCGGGCTGGCCATCCGCATCCTGGGCGAGGTGACGGAGGAGCGGCTGGCCACGCTCCGCCGCGCCGACGCCATCGTGCGCGAGGAGATCGCCCGGGCGGGGCTCTCCGGGCGCCTCTGGCAGGCCTTCGCCGTGCTGACGCCGCTGGCCAGCGTCGGCGTCATGGGCGACCACCGCACCTACGAGCGAACCGTCGCCGTCCGCGCCGTCACCAGCGAGGACGGCATGACGGCCGACTGGGCGCGGCTGCCCTATGATGTGCTGGAGAGGATCTCCACGCGGTTGGTCAACGAGGTGGAGGGCGTCAACCGGGTGGTCTACGACGTCACCTCCAAACCTCCCGCGACCATCGAGTGGGAGTGACGAACCCGGAGCCGGCGGGGGAGGCCGCGGGGGGCGGGACCGGGAACCGGGAGCGGATGGGCGTGCTGCGCTGGATCCAGACGGTTCACGAGCGGGTCTCCATGCTCTGGAAGGTGATGGTCGCCAACGGGGTGATCATCGTCGTCGGCGCCGTCGGCGGCGTCCTCCTCACCCTCTGGGGGCTCCGCTCCGGGGCCGTGCTGGAGACCATGCTGCCCTTCGTCATCGCCGGCCTGGCGGCCACGCTGGTGGTCAACTTCCTCCTCGTGCAGCTGGCCTTCCGGCCGCTCTACCAGCTGCGCGAGGTGATGGAGACGGTGGAGCACGGGCGGCTGGAGGCGCGCGCGCCGGAGATCCGCGAGGACCCCGACGTGCGCCGGGTGGCCGAGACGCTCAACGCCATGCTCGACCGGCTCCAGCAGCAGCGGCGCATGGCCGCCTCGCAGATCCTGGCGGCGCTGGAGGCGGAGCGGAGGCGGATCGCCCGCGAGCTCCACGACGAGACGAGCCAGGCGCTGGCCACGCTCCTCCTCCACCTCGACCTGACGGTGCGCTCGCTGCCCCGCTGCGGCGACGAGCAGGGCCGGAACCAGGTGCAGCAGGCGCGGCGGCGGCTCGAGGAGAGCCGCCAGCTGGTGGAGAGCACGCTGGACGAGGTGCGGAAGCTGACCGTCGAGCTCCGCCCCACGGTGCTGGACGACCTGGGCCTGGTGCCGGCGCTGCGCTGGTACATCCACACCAAGCTGGATCCGGCCGGGGTGGAGGCCAAGCTGGACGTCACCGGCTTCGAGCGGCGGCTGCCGGACGAGCTGGAGACGGTCATCTTCCGCGTGGTGCAGGAGGCCGTCACCAACGTGCTGCGCCACGCCCGCGCCCGGCGCGTCTCGGTGGAGCTACACGAGGAGCCGGAGCTCCTCTACGTTCGGGTGCAGGACGACGGGCGGGGCTTCTCGCCCGAACAGCTGATCGGGCAGCCGGAGCGGAGCATCGGCCTGGCCGGCATGCGGGAGCGGGCGGCGCTGGTCGACGGCCGCCTGGAGATCCGCTCGCGGCCCGGGCAGGGGACCACCGTCGAACTGACCATCCCCCGCAAGGAAGGGGCCGTACGGGATGAAGCCCATTCGCGTGCTGCTGGTTGACGACCACACCATCCTCCGCGAGGGGATCCGCTCGCTCCTCGAGGAGCAGGAGGACATGGAGGTGGTGGGCGAGGCGGGCGACGGGGTGGAGGCCGTCGAGCTGACCGACCGCCTCCTGCCGGATGTGGTCCTCATGGACATCGGCCTGCCGCGCATGAACGGCGTCGACGCCACGCAGGCCATCCTGCGCCGGCATCCGGAGGTCCGGGTGCTCGTCCTCACCATGCACGACAGCGAGGAGTACGTGCGCACCATCCTCCAGGCGGGCGCCTCGGGCTACGTGCTCAAGCGCTCGGCGGCGCGCGAGCTGGTCTCGGCCATCCGCGCGGTCCACGAGGGGCATACGGTGCTCAATCCGGAGCTGAGCCGGGCGGTCTTCGCCGGCGGCGCGCGGCCCGAGCCCGGCGGCCAGCCGCTCCTGCCCCGCCTGCACGGCACCGACGTGCTCACCGAACGCGAACAGGAGGTGCTGCGCCTGATCGCGCGCGGCTACACCAACCAGGAGATCGCCGACAAGCTGATGATCAGCATCAAGACGGTGCAGGCGCACCGCGGCAACATCATGGAGAAGCTGGACCTGCACGACGCGGTCGAGCTGACCAAGTACGCGCTCCGGGTCGGTCTCATCTCCCTGGACGAGTCCGAGGAAGCGGACTGACCCCCTCCTCCTCCGCGCCCCCGGCCGCCCGTCCGTCCGGCACGGCCCCCCGGGCCGCCTCGCCGCCCGGCACGAAGAAGCCGGCCAGTGCCACGGCCAGCGTCAGGGCCGTCAGCCAGAGGGGCGAGGGCGCCGGAGCCGCGGCCGCGGCCGAGAGGCGGGGGTCGAAGGGGTCGGCGGGCAGCACGGGCAGCCAGCCCTGGTGCTGGAGCAGGACGACGGCGGCCAGCGCCAGCGCCTCGCGGCGGAAGCGGCGCACCAGGGCCAGGCAACCGGCCAGAAGGCGCTTCATCGGGCCTCTCCCCCTTCGCGCCGCCGGCGCTCCGCCGGCGGCGGCCCTAGGGTACCGTACCGAGGAAGGCGGCCCCCGGCTAGGGTCCACACCCTAGGGTGCAGGCATTATAACGC
>JAIMAT010000059.1 GCA_023511835.1 Bacillota bacterium
CTCCCACCTGACGCGGCGGGCGCGCGGCCCGGAGGCGCTCTGGTGGGAGACGGGCAACGCGGCGGCGCTGGAGGAGCTGCGCGCGGGCCGGGTGCACGCCGCGCTCCTCCACCGCGGCGCCGGTGCGGCGGCACCGCCGCCCGCCGGGACGACCGTCTTCCTGCTGGCGCGCTGGCCCATGGGCTGGCTGGTGCCCCGCGGCAACCCCCGCGGTTTCCGCGATGTCCGCGACCTGCCCCGCCTGCGCCTGGTCAACCGCGAGCGCGGCTCGGGGGCGCGCGCCCTGCTCGACCGCCTCCTGGCCGAGGCGGCCCTCCCGCCCACCCGCGTCCCGGGCTATGGCGACGAGGTGGTCGGCCACTGGGCGGCCGCCGCCCGCGTGGCCGCGGGCCTGGCCGACGTGGCGCTGGGGGCGGCCGGTGCGGCCGAGGCCTGGGGGCTGGACTTCCTGGAGGTGGAGGAGCAGCGCTCCGAGCTCTGGCTGCCGGCGGAGGCGCTGGGCGAGCCCTGGGCGGAGGCGCTCCTGGAGACGCTCTCGGGCTCCGCCTTCCGGCGGGAGCTGGCCTTCTTCGGGCCCTACGACACCCGGGAGGTGGGCAGGCGTGCGGGCTAGGGGAGCGCCCGCGGCCGCGGATCGCCGGCGTTCCGGGCCCGCCCTCCTCCTGGCGGCGCTCCTCCTGGCGGGCTGCGCCGCCCCGGGCGCGGGCGGGAGCGCCTCCCCGGCCTCCGGCGCGGGGAGGGCCGGGACCGGGGGAGGCCCCTCGTCCTGCCGGGGCGCCATCGTCCGCGTGGCCTACGCGGCCTCGCTGCTCGACCTGATGGAACACCGCCTCCGACCGGCCTTCGAGCAGGCCACCGGCTGCCGCCTCCGGGGCTACCCGGGCGGCTCGCAGGGGCTCGCGCAGCAGATCCGGAGCGGCCTCAGGCGGGTCGACGTCTTCGTCAGCGCCAGCCCCTCCGTCAACGGCCTGCTGGAGGAGGCTTCCTCCGCCCAGCGGCTCCGCTGGTACGTCGCCTTCGCCGAGGCGCCGCTGGTGATCGCCTACAACCCGCGGAGCCGCTTCGCCGCGGAGCTGCGCCGCCGGCCCTGGTACGAGGTGCTGGCGGAACCGGGCTTCCGCCTGGGGCGCACCGACCCGCGCCTGGATCCCAAGGGCGCGCTCACCCTCCGCCTGGTGGAGGCGGCGTCCGCGCGCTACCACCTGCCCGACCTGCCTGGCCGCCTGCTGGGCTCCGCCGGAAACCCGGCGCAGATCTTCCCCGAGGAGGAGCTCCTGGGCCGCCTCGAAGCGGGCCAGCTGGACGCCGGCTTCTTCTACGCCAACGAGGCGAAGGCCGCCGGCCTCCCCGTCCTCGTCCCCGAGGCCGCCATCGACCCCGCGGCCACCTACACCTTCACCCTGCTGGAGGGTGCGCCCGAGCCGCAGGCCGGCGTCGCCTTCCTGCGCTGGCTGGCGGGCGAGCAGGGCCGGGCGCTCCTCGCCGCCTCCGGCCTCCGGCTCCTGCCGCTCCGCCTCTCCGGCGATCCCCGGGCGGTGCCGGCCGAGCTGGCGCCGCTCCTGGGGGTGGGCCGGTGAGGGCGGGCGGGACCGCGGACTCGGGGCGCGCCGCGGCAGGCCTGCGCCCGGCGCGCGGCCCGCTGCCCTGGCTGGCGGGCCTCCTCGCCCTCTACCTCCTGGCGCCCGTCGCCGCCTATCTGGTCGAGGCGGGCCGGGCGGCCGCCGGCGGCCTCCTCCCGCCGGCGGATGCGCAGGGGCTGCGGGCGGCGCTGGGCGTCTCGCTGACGGCGGCGACGCTGGCCACCGCCGCCGTGGCCGCGGGCGGGATCCCGCTGGGCTACTTCCTGGCGCGCCGCCGCGGCCGCGCCGGCCGCTGGCTCGGCCTGCTGGAGGCGCTGGTCCAGCTGCCGCTGGCGCTGCCGCCCCTGGTGAGCGGCATCCTCCTCCTCCTGGTGGCGGGCCCCTACGCGCCGCTGGGGCGCTGGACCGGCGGGGCGCTCACCGACTCGCTGGCGGGGGTGGTGCTGGCCGAGGCCTTCGTCAGCGCACCCTTCCTGGTGATCTCCGCCGAATCGGCCTTCGCCGCCCTGGACCCCGCGCTGGAGGCGGTGGCTGCCACCCTGGGCCTGGGGCCGGCGGCCCGCTTCGCCCGCATCCTCCTGCCCGCCGCCTGGCCGGGCGTGCGCGCGGGCCTCCTGCTCGCCTGGCTGCGGGCCTTCGGCGACTTCGGGGCGACGGTGATGGTCGCCTACCACCCCGCCTCGCTGCCGGTCTACACCTACGTCCAGTTCGAGAGCGGCGGGCTGGAGGCGGCGCTCCTGCCGGTGGCGCCGGCGCTGCTCCTGGCCCTCCTGGTGCTCGGCCTCTCGCGCCGCCTCTCCGCACCCCTCCCCCGGCGCCGCGCGGCCGGACGGCTCGCCGCCGGGGAGCCGCCTTCCGCGGCCGTCCGGGCGGCGGCCGCCGCCGCGCCGGCAGCCGCCGCGAAGCCGCTCGCCTTCCACCTCCGGGCGCGCCTGCCCGGCTTCACGCTGGAGCTGGCCTACGCCGCCCGCTCGCCACGCCTCGCCCTCGTGGGCCCGTCCGGCTCGGGCAAGTCGCTCACCCTGCGCCTCCTGGCGGGCGTGGAGGCGGCGGGAGGGGGGCGCCTCCGCCTGGGGGAGGAGGAGCTGGGGGAACGGCCCGCCGAAGCGCGCGGCGTCGGCTACGTGCCCCAGGAGTACGGCCTCTTCCCCCACCTGCGCGTGGGCGAGCAACTCCTCCTGGCCGCCCGCGGCGACGCGGCCGAAGCGCGCCGCTGGCTCGAGCGGCTCGGCCTGGCGCCGCTGGCCTGGCGCCTGCCCGGCCAGCTCTCGGGCGGCCAGCGCCAGCGGGTGGCGCTGGGCCGGGCGCTGGCCGCCCGCCCCCGCCTCCTCCTCCTGGACGAGCCGTTCTCCGCCCTGGACGCCCCGCTGCGGCGGGAGCTGCGGCTGGAGCTGCGGCGCCTGCAGCGCGAGACCGGCCTGGCCACCGTGCTGGCCACCCACGACCCCGAGGAGGCGGCGCTCCTGGCCGACGAGCTGCTGGTCATCGAGGGCGGCCGCCTGCTGCAGGCGGGGCCCGTGCGCGAGCTCTTCGAGCGCCCGGCCACCCCGCTGGTGGCCCGCCTGCTCGGCCTGCCCAACACCTTCGCCGGCCGCCTCGAGGGCGGCCGCCTGGCGCTCCCCGGCGGCCCGCGCCTGCCGCTCCCCCCCGCGGAGGTCGCCTCCGGCCTCCCGTCCGACGGCGGCGAGGTGATGTGGTCGCTGCCCCCCGAGGCGCTCCGCCTCCTGCCCGGCGCCGACGCGGCGGTACCACGGCCGGGGTGGGCGCTCCTGGAGGGCCGGCTGCTCGAGATCGCCTGGGCCGGGGGAAGGGAGGAGGCGTGGGTGGAGCTTCCGGGCGGCCTGCCGCTCCTCGTCCGGCCGCCCGCCGGCGGCCTCGCCGCCCGCGGCGGACGGGGACGGCTCGTTCCGGGCATGCCCTGTCGCCTTCTCTATCCGCTCTCCGCGCTCCGGCTGTGGCCCCGCCGGGAGCCGCCGCCCCCTACGGCTCCGCCCCCGCCTGGGCGGCGCGGCCGCGCCGGCCGAGACGGCGCCCGCCCAGCTGGATGAAGAAGGAGGCCGCCTCCGTCCGGAGCGCCGCCGAGGCCAGGGCGTAGACCGCCAGCGCCGCCCCCGCCAACAGCCCGAGCGCCGCCGCGTCCACCAGGAAGCCCGGCGAGGCCGGCTTCCGCCCCAAGAGGAGCGCCAGGTGCGCCGCCGGTCCCAGGCGGCGCAGCGCCTCCAGCGCGGCGGCCATCAGGCCGCTGGCCAGGAGCGCCTTGCCCAGCTCCAGCGCCAGGCTGCGCCCGCCGATGGGGCCGATGCGGCGGCGCAGGAGGTAGAGGAGGAGCAGCCCGCCCGCGGTGGTGGCCAGCGAGGTGGAGAGGGCCAGCCCGCCCAGCCCCATCACCCGCACCAACGCCAGGTTGAGGGTGACGTTGAGGAGGACGGTGGAGAGCCCCACCCACATGGGGGTGAGGCTGTCGTGGAGCGACCAGAAGGCACGCGCCAGGAGGAGGCTCCAGCCGCCCCCCAGCAGCGAGAGCGTGTAGAAGGCGAAGGCCACCGCCGTCATGGCCGCGGCCCGCCCGTCGAAGGCGCCGCGCTCGTAGACCACGCGGACGACCTCGCCGCGCAGGAGGAGCATGCCAACCATGGAGGGCAGGGCGACCGCGCCGATGAGGCCGAGGCCACGGCGGAGCGCGCCGCGGAAGGCCTCCAGCTCCTCGGCGGCCGCCTGCGCGGAGAAGGCCGGGTAGAGGACCGTGACCAGCGGCATCACCAGCAGCCCCGAGGGCACCCCGTAGAGGCGGTTGCCGTAGTTGAGCGCGGCGATGCTGCCGGCTGCCAGGCCCGAGGCCAGCAGCCGGTCGACGAAGAGGTTGACCGTACTCGCCGCCGAGTTGACCAGCACCGGCAGCAGCATGCGGCCGCTGGCCACGATGGCCGGGTGGCGCGGCTGCCAGACCCACTCGGGGCGCCAGCCGAAACGACGCAACACCGGCAGCTGGAGGAGGAGCTGGGCCAGCGAGCCGAGGAGCGTCCCCGCCGCCAGGAAGGCCACACCCGCCTCCGGCCCCCAGCGCGCCGCCACCGGGATGCCCCCCACCAGCGCGCCCAGTACGATCAGGATGTCGTAAGGGATGCCGATGGCCGAGGGCGCCGCGAAGTGCTGGTGCGACTCCAGGATGCCGGCCGCCCAGCCGGCCAGGCTCTGGAAGACCAGCGCCGGCAGCAGCAGGCGGCTGAGGCGGACGGTGAGCGCCCGCTCCGCCGGCGGGAAACCGGGCGCCATCAGCGCCACCAGCCAGGGGATGAACAGCTCGCTGGCCAGGGTGATGGCCACCAGCCCGCTGCCCATCAGGACGAGGACGGCGTTGGCGTAGCGGAGCGCCGCGCGCTCCCCCTCGTTCTCGCGCACGCGGGCGTAGTTGGGGATGACGACGCTGGTGGCGGCCGCGTTGACCGCCCCGAAGAGCAGGATGGGGATGTTGCTGGCCACCAGGTAGGCGTCCACCAGCCGGCTGGCACCGAAGACCGCCCCGATGGCCGCCTCGCGCGCGAAGCCGAAGAGCTTGGAGACGACCGTGATCACCAGGATGGTCAGGGTGGCCCGGGCCATCCCCCGCTGGCTCAGCATGCGCCCCGTGACCTGGCCGCCGGCCTCTTCCGCCCGCACCCGCTCCGCCCCGCTTCGCGCGCTCCTGCACCGCCGCCGCCCCGCGGGCGGAGGCGGTGCGCTCCTCCAGGGTAACCGAGTGGAAGGAAGCCTGCCAACGCGCTCCACCTCCGCCGCGCCGCCCGCCCATCTGCTATAAGAGAGCCATGGGCCGTGCCCGGCGGCGCCCCGTGGCGCATCGGCTGCTCTCCCTCCGGCGCGCGCCCCGCCGCTGGCTGGGCGCCCTCCTCGCCTACCCCGCGCCGGTGGAGGTGCGCCGGAGCGCCGCCTGGAGCCTCCTGGAGGGTGCGCTGGGCAGCGTCAGCGCGGGCGTGCTGGGAGGCTTCCTGGGCGTCTACGTGGTCCGCCTGGGCGGCGACGCCCTCCTGGTCGGCCTCTCCGCGGCGCTGCCGGCCCTCCTGGGCAGCCTGGTGCAGCCCTGGGCCGTCCGCCTCACCGCCCGCCAGGGGGCCCGGCGCCTCATGCTGCGGGCCGCCCTGGTGGCGCGCGCCGGCCTCCTTCTCCTCACCCTCTTCCCGCTTCTGCCCGTGCCCGGCGTCCTGCGCGCCTGGGCGCTCGTCGCGGGCTACGCCCTGGCCAACGCCGCGGCGACGGTGGCGCTCGTCGCCTGGACCGTGGTGGTGGCCCGCATCTTCCCCGGCCACCTGCGCGGTCGCCTCTTCGCCGACCGGAACCTCTTCGTCTCCCTGACCACGCTCCTGGGGACGCTCCTGGCCGGCCTCTTGCTCGACCTTCTGGGGACGCGCGCGGGGAGCGCCGCGGCGCTCTTCCTGGGGGGCGCCACGGCGCTCGCCTCCTGGTTCGCGCTGCGCCGGCTCGGCCCGCCGGACGCTCCCGAGGCGGAGGCGGAAGAGGCGCCGGCCGAGGGCGGGATGCGCGTCGCCCTGGCCGCGCTCGGGCGCCCGCTGCCGCGCCTGGTCTTCGCGGGCGGGTCGCTCTTCCAGCTGGGCCTGATGCTGCCCGCCGCCGCCTACCCCATCTTCTACGTGCGCATGCTCCACCTGCCGGGCGCCTGGATCAGCGCCATCAGCGTCGGCAGCTCGCTGGCCGCCATCGCCACCTCGCGCCTCTGGGGCGTCTGGCACGACCGGCGGGGGGTGCTCTGGACCTACGCCGCCAGCACCGCGCTCTTTCTGGCCGTGCCGGCCGTCTTCTCCTGGGCGCGCAGCCCCTGGCTCCTCCTCCTGGCCAACAGCGTCACCGGCGTGGGCGCCGCCGGCTACGCCCTGGCCAGCTTCAACGCCGTGCTGGCGGTGGCCCGGCCCGGGGAGCGGGCGGCGCTGGTGGCGCTCTTCAACCTGCTTCTCTACGCGCTGGCGGCGCTGGCGCCCATGCTGGGCACCGCCCTCCTGCCGCGCGCCGGCGTGCCGGGGCTCTTTCTGGCGGCTGCAGCCGGTCGTGCCGGCGGGGCCCTGCTCTTCGTCTGGGCGCGCCGGCGCTGGGGCGAGCCCGGCCCTGCCACCCCTAGCGCCTGAAGAGGGGCGGGAGGCTCTCCAGGAGGAGGGCGCCGTCCATGGCCACCACCAGCAACGTCACCGCCCCGGCCAGCAGGGTGAGCCAGAGCGGCGCCACGCGACGACCCATGACGCGCCGGCTGGCGTTGAAGAAGAGAAGCGGACCCAGGGCGAAGGGCAGCGCGAAGCTGAGCACCACCTGGCTCCAGAGGAGCATCCGGAGCGGGTCCACCCCGGCGCCCAGGAGGAGGGCGGCGGGGAGGAGCGTCAGCAGCCGCCGGACCGGGAGCGGAAGACGGATCTCGACGAAGCCCTCAAGGATGGTCTGCCCGGCCAGCGTGCCCACCACGCTGGAGGCCAGCCCCGAGGCCAGCAGCCCGAGGGCGAAGACGGCGGCGGCCGCGCGGCCAAAGAGCGGCTCCAGCGTGCGATGGGCCTCGGCCAGGTCCAGGACCGCCAGGCCGCGGGCGCCGAAGGCGGCGGCCGCCATCACCAGCAGGCTGGCGTTGACCACGAAGGCCACGTTCATGGCCACCAGCACGTCCAGCTGCTCGCGCCGGCCCAGGAACTCCGGATCGACGCCCGCCCGCCGCCTGGGCAGCACCAGCGCCGAGTGGAGGTAGACCACGTGCGGCATGACGGTGGCCCCGAAGATGCCGGCGGCGTAGGGGAGCTCGCCGCGTGCCAGGCGCGGCAGAAGCAGGTGGCCGAGGACGGCCGCGGGATCGGGCCGGGCGCGGACCGCCTCCCAGACGTAGGCGGCCGCGATGACGCCCAGGAAGGCGATGATCACCTGCTCCAGGAGGCGGTAGCCGCGCCGCTCCAGGGCCAGCAGCAGGAGCGTCAGCGCCGCCGCCACCGCCGCCGCCGGCAGCAGGGCCATGTGGAGGAGCAGGTGGAGGCCCAGCGCCGCCCCGGTCAGCTCGGCCAGGTCGGTGGCCATGGCGCCCAGCTCCGCCACCGCCCAGAGGAAGCGGTTGAGCCCGCGCGGGAAGAGCAGGCGGCTCCACTCCGGCAGCGTCCGGCCGCTGGCGATGCCCAGGCGGGCGGCCAGGCTCTGGACCAGGATGGCCACCAGGTTGGCCGCCAGGATCACCCAGAGCAGGTCGTAGCCGAAGAGCGAGCCTGCGGCGATGTTGGTGGCGAAGTTGCCGGGGTCGACGTAGGCGATGCTGGCCACGAAGGCGGGCCCCAGGTAGGGCAGCAGAGCGGCCACGCGGAGGCGGAGCCCGCCGCCCTCCGCGCCGGCCCCGGGGCGGCGCGCCTCCAGGACCGCCCTTCGCGTCCCGCCCGCCACACGCCGACCTCCCCCCGGCACCCTTACCCTATGGGAGGGGGGTGGGGCGGGTGCAGGAACGGCTCCGCACCGCCGCGGAGCGGACGCCCACCGGGCTCCTGCTGGCCCAGGAGCTCTTCTGGCTGCTGCTGGGCTGGGCGGGCGGCATGCTCTCCGGGCACCGGCTGTCGCCGGCGACCTGGGGTCCGCCGGACGCGCGGGCGGCGGCCGGCGCGGCGGCCGGGCTCCTGCTCGGCCGGCTCGACCTGGAGCTGAGCCGCCGCCTCCCCGCCTGCGCCGACACCCTCACGCCGCTGCTCTTCCGCCGTTTCGGGCCCGCCGGCGCCCTGGCCTTCACCGCCTTCGCGGCGCTGGCCGAGGAGACGCTCTTCCGCGGCTGGCTCGAGGCCTGGCTCGGGCCGCTTGCCGCCACGCTCCTCTTCGTCGTCGCCCACGTCCAGTACCTGCGCCGTCCGCCCGCCCTGCTGGCGGTCGCCCTCTACGGGAGCCTGCTGGCCGCACTCCGCACCTGGAGCGGCGGCCTGCTCGCCCCCTGGCTGGCCCACTGGGGGATCGACGCGGTGCAGGCGCTGGCCGTGGTCTTCGACCGGTACCCGGGCCTGCCGCCGCGCGGCGGAGCCGGGAGCGCTATACCTCGATGATCAGCTTGCCGAAAACCTCCCGGCCGAGGAGCTCCTGCTGCGCCTCGGCGATGCGGGCGAGCGGGTAGCGGCGGTGGACGACGGGCCGGAGCTGGCCGCGGGCGATCAGGTCGAGCACCGCCTCCGCCTCCTCTCGCAGGGAGGCCTCGGCGCAGTAGAAGGTCAGGTGGTTCCGGTAGGCGTAGCGGACGTTCAGCTGGACTTCCGCGCCGGTGGTCACCCCCGCCGTCACCAGCCGGCCGCCGGTGGCCAGGCTGCGCACCGAGCGCTCCCAGGTCTCCGCGCCCAGGTTCTCCACCACCAGGTCGACACCGTGCCCCCCGGTCAGGCGCCGCGCTTCCTCGTCGAAGGGGAGCTCGCGGTAGGGGATTCCCGCCTCGGCGCCCAGCTCCATCGCCCGCTCCAGCTTCCAGCGCGCCCCGGCGGCGGCCAGGACGCGCGCGCCATGCAACCGGGCGATCTGCATGGCCGCCACGCCGATGCCGCTTCCCGCGGCCAGGACCAGCACCGTCTCCGTCGGCCGGACGCGGCCGAGGGTGACCACCAGGTGCCAGGCGACGCTGTAGGAGACCATGGCGGCGCTGGCCTCCGCGAAGTCGACCCCGTCGGGCAGACGGATCAGAAGCGATGCCGGTACGCTGGCGTACTCGGCGTCGGCGCCGTCCGTGTGGACGCCCCAGATGGCGAACCGCTCGCAGGCCGGCGGATTGCCCCGCCGGCAGGCCGGGCAGCGGCCGCAGGTGAGCCAGGGGAGGACGGCCACGCGCTCGCCCGGCTCCCAGCCGGCCACACCCGGCGCCACCGCCACCACCTCGCCCGCCGCGTCGACACCGCCCACATGGGGGAAGGCGACGCCCCAGACCCGACCGAACTGCCGCGCTTCCAGGTCGAGACCGCGGTTGACGGTCACCGTCCGCACCCGGATCAGGACATGACCCGGCTCCGCCGCGGGCAGGGGGATCTCCTCCAGCCTCAGCACCTCGGGCCCGCCCGGCTCCGGCGCCACCGCCGCCAGCATGCGCTCGGGCAGCGGGACCGGGGCGATCCAGCCGCGGCCGGCCCCCTCCTCCGCGGCCGCCCCGCCCGCTCCCGGCTCGCGCCAGGTTCCCCACGTTCCGCTCATGCGGCCTGCTGCCACCTCCTGAAACCCGGGCCCGTCCGCGGCCCGCTTACCGACCGACCAGTCGGTCGTGCTCGCACGCATTGTAGCACGCCCGGGGAGCGGGAGACGGCGGGGCTGTGCGACGAGCGGCGGACGGCCGGAGGGCGGGCCCAGGCCGGCCATGCGGCGGCCGCCGCGCTGGGCCCACTCTTCTCAGCCGCCCGCCTCTTCCCGGCGCGCGGCCAGGGCGCGCGCCCGCGTCAGCTGCGACGCAGCGCTCTCGTCCAGGAGGACCAGGGCGTCGGGGTGGAGCTGGAGGATGGAGGCGGGGACGTGGCGCGAGACCGGGCCCTCCACGGCACGCCGGACGATCTCGGCCTTGTGCCGCCCCGCCGCCAGCAGGAGGAGCCGCCGGGCGTGCATGATGGTGCGGACGCCCATGCTGATGGCGCGCTCCGGCACCGCCTCCACCACCCCGCCGAAGTAGCGCGCGTTGTCCTGGCGCGTCTCCGGCTTGAGGCGGACCACGCGCGTTCCCTGCTCCCAGCGCGCCCCCGGCTCGTTGAAGCCGATGTGGCCGTCGCGGCCGATGCCCAGAAGCTGCAGGTCGATGCCGCCCGCCGCCTCGATCAACGCTTCGTAGCGCCGGCATTCGGCCTCCAGATCCTCCGCCCAGCCGTCGGGCAGGTGGGTGGCCTCGGGCCGCAGGTTGACGTGGCGGAAGAGGTGTTCCTGCATGTAGGCGTGGTAGGAACGCGGGTCGCCCGGCGGGAGGCCGACGTACTCGTCCAGGTTGAAGGTGGTGACGCGGGCGAAGTCGACCCGTCCCTCCCGATAGAGGCGGACCAGCTCGCGGTAGGTGCCCAGCGGCGTGCCGCCGGTGGCCAGGCCCAGGACCAGCTGCGGCTTCTCGCGGATGGCGCAGGCGATGATCTCGGCCGCCCGACGGCTCATCGCCTCCTCGTCGGGCAGGATCTCCAGCCTCATCGCCCTTCCGCCCCGGCTCCGGCGGCGCCCGCCTCCAGCCCCTCCAGGAAGCGTTCCACCAGCTCCTCCACCTCCGCCTGGGTGGCGCACTCCAGCGCCTGCGCGGCCAGCCTCCGCGCCTCCGCCAGCGGTGTCCGCCGCACCTCGCGCTTCACCCGCGCCAGCGAGGCGGGCGCCATGCTCAGCTCGCGCACGCCCAGCCCCACGAGGAGCGCCGTGGCCCGCGGGTCGCCGCCCATCTCGCCGCAGAGGCCGCAGAGGATGCCGGCCTCCGCCGCCGCCTCGCCGCAGAGGCCGATCAGCCGCAGCACCGCCGGATGCAAGGGCTGGTAGAGGCCGGCCACCCGCTCGTTGGTCCGGTCGGCGGCCAGCGTGTACTGGACCAGGTCATTGGAGCCGATGCTGAAGAAGTCGACCTCGCGCGCCAGCTGGCGCGCGATGAGCGCCGCCGAGGGGACCTCCACCATGATGCCGAGCGGGACGCGCAGCCCCGCCGGGAGGCGACCCTCCTCCGTCAGCTCCCGCCGCACCTCCTCGAAGAGGTGGCGGGCGCGGCGCACTTCCTCCAGCGTGGCCACCATGGGCAGCATGACGCGTGCCGGCGACTCCGCCTCCCCGCCCGCTTCCGGCGCCACCGCGGCCGCCGCCCGCAGGATGGCGCGGAGCTGGGTGCGCAGCAGCTCCGCATGCTCCAGGCCGATGCGGATGGCGCGGTAGCCCAGGAAGGGATTGGCCTCCGGCGCCAGCGCCAGGGCCGGCAGCGGCTTGTCCCCGCCCACGTCGAAGGTGCGGAAGATGACCGGGCGGCCGCTCATGGCCTCCAGGACGCGGCGGTAGACCTCCGCCTGCTCCTCCTCCCCGGGCAGCGTCTCGCGGCCCGTCACCAGGAACTCGGTGCGGAAGAGGCCCACGCCCTCGGCGCCCGCCTCCAGCGCGGGGCCGACGTCGCCCGGCCCGCCGATGTTGGCGGCCAGCTCCACGCTCAGCCCGTCGGGCGTCACCGCCGGCTCGCCCGCCAGGGCGGCCAGCGCCTCGCGCTCGGCCCGCTCGCGCCGCGCCGCCGCCTCCAGGCGGGCCAGCGTCTCGCCCTCCGGCTCGATCCAGAGCTCGCCCGAGCCGCCGTCCACCGCCAGGCGCTGGCCCGGGCGCAGCTCGCCCAGGAAGTCGCCCAGGCCCAGCACCGCCGGCACGCCCATGGAGCGTGCCAGGATGGCCACGTGCGAGGTGGGCCCGCCGCTCCCCAGCGCCAGCCCCGCCAGCGCCTGGCGGTCCAGGGCGGCCAGCGCCCCCGCGCCCAGCTCGGCCGCGCAGAGGATGGAGCCCGGCGGCAGCTCCGCCAGGGGGATGGGCTCCTCCCCGGCCAGCGCGCGCAAGAGCGCCTCGCCGATCTCGCGCACGTCCTCCGCGCGCTGGCGCAGGTAGGCGTCCTCCAACCCGGCGAAGAGCGCCGCATAGCGGTCGACCGCCTCGCGCACCGCCGCCTCGGCCGGCCTGCCCGCCGCCAGCGCCTCCTCCACCGCCGCCTCCAGGCCGGGGTCGGCCGCCATCATGCGCTGCGCCTCCAGGATGGCCAGCCCCTCCTCGGCCGTCTCGCCCGCCTTCTCCGCCCCGCCCGCCCGCTCCAGGAGCGCGTCGTAGGCGGCCTCCAGGCGCGCCCGCGCCTCCCGCCAGCGCGCCCTCTCCGCCTCGGGCGAGGCGGAGGCTGTCGCCGGCCTCTCCGCCCGCGCCGCCGGCGCAAAGACGAAGGCCGGCCCCAGCGCTACGCCCGGCGAGCCGGCCACACCGCGCAGACGCCGCCCCGCCATCAGGCGCCGCCCCCCTCCAGGAAGGCGCGCAGGGCGGAGAAGGCCTCCGCCTCGTCCTCGCCTTCCGCGCGCAGCTCCACCTCGGCGCCCCGGCTGGCGCCCAGCGCCATCACCGCCATGATGCTCTTGCCGTCGGCCTCGCGGCCGCCCCGCGCCAGCCGGACCGCCGCGCGGAAGCGGCTCGCCAGCTTGACGAACTCGGCTGCCGGCCGCGCGTGCAGCCCCTCCGCCTGCCCGACCACCACCGTCGCCCGCTGCAACGCCCCGACCCCCTTCCGGACGCCCGTCGCCCCTCAGGCGCCCGCCTCCTCGACGCTCCCGTCCCGCCGCCAGGCGAGCCGGCCCCGTGTCCAGGTGGCCGCTACGCCGCCCTCCGCGTCCAGCGCCACCAGGTCGGCGTCCAGCCCCGGGGCGATCCGGCCCTTGCGGCCGGCCACGCCGGCGATGCGCGCCGGCGTCCAGGTCGCCATGCGGATGGCCTCCTCGCGCGAGGCGCCGGCCAGCTCCACCATGTTCCGCACGGCGCGGTCCAGGGTGAGCGTGCTGCCCGCCAGCGTCCCGTCCTCCAGGCGGACGGCGCCCTCGCGCACCACCACGCGCCGCCCGGTGAACTCGTACTCGCCGTCCCCCAGCCCGGCCGCGGCGACGGCGTCGG